>JASFUC010000012.1:0-16884 GCA_050050475.1 Nitrosopumilaceae archaeon | reverse complement strand
GAAATGAATATTTTTCTAAAAACTCAAAAATTAATTGAATTAGTCGAATATTTTTCAAAAAATGGAGAAATAGACAAACTAAGCCAAAAAATTTTTAGACTAATAAAAAACTAACAGTTCGAAGTACTTTTAATGGTATAATTCAAATTTAAATCGTGATTGACTTTGAGGATACTTCAGCTGAATTTTTAGAATTAGCTAGTGAAGTTAGACTTAAAATCTTATTTGAATTAATGGAAAAACCATACCGCATTACAGTCCTGGCAAAAAAATTTAATGTTACCTCTCAAGAAATTCATAGAAATTTAGATCGTATGGTAAATTCGGGTTTGATCTTAAAGCAAAAAAACAACAACTATGCAATAACCACCTTTGGTAAAGCAATATGTACACAAATATCTTCAGTATCTTTTCTCTCCCAAAACAAAGAATTTTTTAAAACTCATAGTTTTGAAAACATGTCTCCAAAATTTCTGAGAAGAATCGGGGAACTAAGTAATTCAGAGGCCATTACCGGTGTTGCCAAGGTTATTGAAACTTGGAAAGGCCTTTACAAAAACGCCGATGATTATATTTTCAATGTGTTATCTGAGACGCCTTTAGATATGATAGAACTTATGGTGAGACGGGTCAAAAAGGGAACAAAATACAAGCACATAATATCTGAGAATGCCTCTGTTCCCAAAGGTAGGAAGAAGCTTCTTGAAAAATCAGGATTTTACCCTTTACTTGAATCAGGAATAATAGAGAGGAGAATGCTCAAATCCGTACAAGTGTCTGTAATAATGAATGAAAATTCAGCTGCAGTTATGTTTCCTGATTCTACTGGAAAACCAGACCTAAGGTCTATGTTTTACAGTGAAGATGAAACTTTTAGAGGCTGGTGCCTAGACTACTTTAAGCACTGTTGGAATATTTCGGACCCTTTTAAAGAATTTAAATTAACAGAATAAGCTTATTTTCAATTTCAAAGCTTATGAGCTGTAATATCTTAATCAATCTTACCCTCTCTATGGAAAAATTGTTTGATCCTAAAGCATCCTATCTTGCATGTGAAAAAAATGTAAGAAAATATTTAGATTCTCTTTCAGATGAACAACTGCGCACTTTTTTTGAAAATATAGAATATACTCCTTTTCCAATTCTTTTGATAAAAGAGTACAAGAAACGTTTTGAAAACTCGTAGGGTAAGATTATAATTGTCTTTTCAATCCAATTACAATCAAAAATGCCCGCGATGCAGCAAATCAAAAATAGTGTCTGATGCTGAATCTGAAGAACTCTTTTGTGGTCTTTGTGGCTATGTAATTAGTGAAAAGTTAGAATATTCTGGCCCTGAGAGACACTTTGTTGATGATCCTATCAACAAATCTCATTCTGGTGACAAATCTACTCTGATGAGACATGACCGTTCCCTTAGCACAATCATTAATCCATTGGACAAAGATTCCTATGGAAAGTCCATTTCAACAAATATGAAATCATCAATGCACCGATTACGACTTTGGAATAACAGAACTATTGTTCATAATTCTGTAAATAGAAATCTACAACAAGCATTAGCAGAATTACTCAAATTAAAAGAAAAATTATCCCTTTCTGAAGCTATTGTGGAAAAAGCATCTTATATTTACAGAAAGGGGTTGGAGAGAAAATTAGGAAAAGGAAGGACTATATCTGCAATGATGGCCGCATCTCTCTATGCATCATGTAGGCAATCTGGAACCCCTAGAACTTTAAACGAAATCTCTGAAATTACTAATATTAAAAAGAAAACCCTTACTTTATGCTACAGAATGCTTTTACGGGAATTGGATTTGAAAATGCCCGTTACTGATTCGACCCAATGTGTCTCTCGTATAGCAAGTAAAGCAGGACTATCTGAAAAATCCAAGCGTTATGCTATTAAAATTCTGAAAAAAGCCGAAAAGAACCAACTTATTGCAGGCAAAGACCCTATGGGTGTTGCCGCAACTGCTCTATACCTTGCTAATCTTAAAACTGGGGAAAAATTTTCTCAAAAAGAAATCGCATCTGCCTCAGGAATAACAGAAGTAACAATAAGAAATAGGTGCAAAAATTTGAAAGAAATTAAAATTTGATTTAGGATTTTTTGTTCTTTTTAAAACAGCCATAGTTTACTATTTTGCAAGACAGCGAAATAGCGTGACTGTAATTGTTACAACTGATTCAGATATGGGTTTTGCAAAGTACATCTCAACTCAAATGGGAAAACAGGAGATCAAGTTTTGCAAACAATGGCAAATAATTTAGAATAATCTAACTACTCACATCAATTTCATTACTCAAATATGGTTCAAACTTATGATTTTAAACTAGTGTATTTTTCATCCATGCTTTTTAATTTTTATCTCGACTGTAGAATTCCCTAAAGATCATGAAACCTATGACAATTACAATCAGGATGTAGTTAACTGGTGGTTTCAAAATTTGAGTAATATATCCAATTTGTGGAACTTGATAAACAACTTTTCCTATGTATTCTTTATCAGTTATAGGAAAATCTGTTCCAGGAATTGAGGCCATGTTGTTGTCGCCCTTTGTCCTTAATGTTCTAGGCTCATCATCCATGATTGAGACAACTCTATGAACTATCACTCTGTCATGACCAGATGGTCTGTCAAAAACGATAATGTCTCCAATTTGAATATCTTCAATTGGAATATGTGCTTGAATAATTAAAAGATCGTAAACCTGTAATTCTGGAATCATGCTTCCACTTGCAACTACATAAAATGGATTTTCTGTTCCAAAGTATGCCCACAAACTTACCCCTATTACAATAAAGGCAACTATCACAATTACAAATTCTTTAATCAGTTTCTTTGAAATGGATTTTTTCAATTGCTCATGGTTATGCCTACACATTAAAAATAATTTCAAATCCATCTGTCAATTTGGGGGTTTTAACTTGTTTGCTTTAGGTGACTTTTAGTTTCTGAAATTATTGGTTTGCTTGTGTGATGACCCTTTGGGGAAATGGAATTTCGATTCCTGCTCTATCTAGGCCATCCTTAATTACCTGGCGCATTATAGGCGTGACCTCCAGAAGATCATCTTTTGGTGCCCCTACACAGGTTTTAACAGGAATGCCTCCAATATGAAAAAACAATAGATTACTTTCTTGATAATGGAATTTTTTAAAAATTTGTGAAAATGAAACTTAAGACCAATACCGATTCAGGTACTTGGTGACTCCCTCAATTGAATGTTCTACTTGCCAAAAATTTTATCAAATACCTTGATGGCATTATTTGCAATCAAGTCTGTATTCTCTTTTGGTTCAACTGAAATCAAAATGACATGATCAAATACAGGTATTGTTATCATATCGAGTTTGGTTCTATGGCTTACATCATACTTTAGGGAACCAATTTGTTCATCAAAATCTTTCTGAAGCAAAATTTCTAACACTGATTGTATATACAATGATCTTGATTTTTTATCAGAAATTAAAGATGAGATGCCTTGTCGTTCCTTCTCAAATATTAAATTGCCCATCTTATCTAAAATTCCAATGTATCTCAATTTTTTATTAATTAGAAGCGAATTACAGGATTTATCTAGTGATTTTATGGTTATTTGAGCGGACATCAATCTTTTTGCTAAATTAAATTCAATAAAGGCATCTAAGCTTGTATGTTGATTTTAAGCTAAATTTTCGATCCTTACTAGTCTTAACTTCTTAATGGTAACTAAAAAATTTAATTTATCTATTTGAAGATTAATGCCATTTGGGAGAATAATTAAGAAAAGTTTTGGGTTTAGCCTGTTGGACTGATTAATGTGTGTTTAAAATTTACTATGTGTTTTACAGTCTATTTTAGAAAATGTCAATTCTTATATGATGATCGTCTCTAGAAAATTTATGTCAGGCAACGAAAAGATTGCTGGTTATTTTTTAGAGTTAGCAAGTGAACAACGTCTCGATATCTTAAGTGAGCTTTTAAAAAAACCAAACAGAGTAAACGTAATTGCAAAGAAATTACGTGTAACGCCTCAAGAAGTTCATCGAAATCTGGATAGATTGAATCATGCAGGAATGGTTGCAAAAGGACTGGAAGATCACTACAGGATAACTTCTGTCGGTAAAATCATGCTGTCTCAAATGTCTCTAGTTTCTTTTCTGTCAAAAAATAAAACTTTTTTTGATACTCATGATCTTAATGATGTCCCCACTAAATTTACAAAAAGATTGGGCGTACTTGAAGAATGTAAACATATCAAAGGAGTAACTGCAGTTTTAGAAAAATGGAGGACAATTTATTCTGAATCTGAAAAATACGTTTGTGATATTTTATCCGAATCGCCACCCGAGACGATTACCCCACTTTTAAAACGAATCGCCAAGGGTGTGGAATATCGCCATGTTATCTCCAAACAATTTCTTGAACCAGCAGGAAGAAACCAAATGCTGGAGAAGATGGGATATTACAAATTCATTGAAGGAAAAAAAATCCAACGAAGAGAAACTAAATCTGTTTCTGTAATTTTAATAATGAATGAAAAGGAAGGAGGTATAATTTTTTCAACATCTTCTGATGAACCAGATCTTAGGAGTATGTTTTATGGAAAAAGTGCAGGATTCCACGAATGGTGCCATGATTATTTTGAATATATATGGAAAAAATCAAAAAAAATCCCAAATCAGAGAATTAATAAAAAATAAAAAATTTATTTGTCTTCTTTTCCTTCTTTATGAACCCAGGAATAGGCAATTTTTTCTGGACTCACCCAATAGGTTTGCGAGGCTGCATCAATTTCGATGACCTTTTCATTTTCTTTGAATTGGACGTTGTGCTTGTGTAATTCAAATTTTTCTCCTGTATCGGTCATGATCATCAATTCACCTACTTTATTCAGTTTTTCTTTGAACTGTTTCAATGTTGTCATAATTATTGTTAGTTGTCTTGATTAATGAAATATAATTCAAAGAAAAGCTTAGAATCATCATAAAAGCTGTTGCCAATTATATTATAATTTGACTAATTATAGTAATGAGAAAACTTCTAGATCCACGTGGCGACTCTAAAAACTGAAAATAATATCAAGGATTATCTTTCTTCTCTGAATGACAAAGAATTAACAAAATTATATGAAAATCTAGAATTAACTCTATTTCCAATTCTACTTGTTCGTGAATATAGAAAACGGTTTAAAGAAAAATAAAACAACTGAAATTAAATTCTGATTAAAACTAATTCCTTATGAGTAAACATATGATGATAAATTATCTGAATATCTATGAGAATACTTCTATCTATGAGGGAACTGTTTCAATCAATCTCTTATTTAGAAAGTCAAAACTTTGATAATTCTTTTTGTCGATTGTTTGTCTGTTTGTATTTTTGCCATGGCATGATTGACAAATTGAATATATGATTTTAGTTCCAATATCAATCTCCCCTAATTGCTTATTACACTTTACACATCTAATTATTTTTTTATCGTATAGATTCATACTTGATATTTCTAGTGTTTAATAATAAATAAATTCAAATAAACTCATTAGCTTATTATCATATTTTTTGTTGATATCCAATAATATGTTCTAATAACACATCCTACTAAGAGAATTCAACCAAAAAATATGATCTCAAAAAATTTTATTGAATCAGAACATGCTCAAAATAAGAAAAACCGTGTAATTGTTAGAACCCTGAAAAAACAGGATATTCCTAAAGTTGTAGAATTGCAAAAAGCAGCTTTTCCTGCAATGGCTGCAGAGGGAGTTTATTGGAAACCAAAACAATTAGAAGCACATATCAAAATATTTCCCAAAGGTCAATTTGTGGCAGAATATAAAGGAAAAATTATTGGATCATGCAGCAGTTTAATTGTAAAATTAGATCCTCCATACAAAGAACATACTTGGAAATCCATATGCGGAGACAGTTTTTTTAAAAATCATGACCCAAATGGAGACACCCTATATGGAGCAGATGTGTCTTCTCATCCCGAATATAGGCGATTAGGTGTTGCAACAAAGCTTTATGATGCAAGAAAAAATCTGGCCATAAAATTAAATTTACGGCGTATAATTGCAGGTGGTCGAATCATGAATTACTGTAATTATGCAAAAAAATTCTCTCCCTTAGAATATGTCCACAAAGTAAAAAGACGAGAAATCAAAGAACCGGTTTTGCTTTTTCAATTAAGAAACAAATTCAAATTCATTAAAATATTGCCAAACTATTTGAAAGATGCTCGTTCATTAAACTATGCAACTTTTATTGAATGGAAAAATCCCTACTATGAAGAAATATGATTATTGACTGTCATGTTCATGTTAACCAGTATGAATTACTACAAAATGTTTCTAATCTTGAAGACCGATTAGAAATGCTTCAAACCGAGATGATCAGCAATAACGTAGACTATGCCATAATACTATCCTCTTACAAGGTGAATTCAGAAAGGCCTTCTACAAAACAAATCATAGAGGCTATACAAAAGTATGATAACCTTGGTGTCGCAGCAGGATTCACAATAGACAACCACACAGAAGAGGATCTAAATAATTATAAAAAATGGATTAAGGATGGACAAATTAAAGCACTGAAGATATACTTGGGATATGAACACTATTATCCGTATGATGAGAGGTATCAAAAAGTCTATGACACATGCATTGAATTTGACATCCCCGTTATGTTTCATACAGGAGATACTTATTCAGAAAAAGGGAAATTACGTTTTGCAAGGCCACTGAATTTAGATGAGGTTGCAGTAGATAATCCGGAGCTCAAAATGGTAATGTGCCATTTAGGAAACCCTTGGATTCAGGATGCTCAAGAAGTAATTTACAAAAACAAGAATGTTTATGCCGATGTTTCTGGTTTGGTTGTAGGATCCTTTGATCATTATTTTGAAAAAATGATGAAAGATAAAGTTGCAGAACTAATCAATTACGCAGGTGAGCCCAGATATCTTTTGTATGGAACTGATTGGCCAATCAGTAGCATGGATTCTTACCTTAATTTTGTTGCAAAACTAAACATCAAAAAGGAATACAGAGAAAATTTTATGTACAAAAATGCTAAAAATCTTTTCAAAATTTCTTAATAATGATGTAGTCTTATTAGAATTATTGACAAAAGTTATCATTAAGGCTGAAGAAAATGGGCCCCTTATGGTCGAAGTAGATGGAAAGACAACAATAACGTTGTGTAGATGTGGTAAATCAAAAACACAACCCAGTTGCGATGGCACTCATGTAGATGCTGGGTTTACTGCAGCTGCATCTGAAATTAAGATTGTTGAGTAAAATTTATTTTTTCCTTTTAAAATTTAAAGTTAAATCATAAGCTGGTTTATTGATGATCAACAAAAAAGCTGAATCAAATTTAATATTTATTATTCCCTATAATTTTCATGAAAGTAAAAAAGACTGAGGATATAAGAAAACTCCAAAAAATTATCAAAAAAGACATGCTTGGAGAAGAAAATGTTCCCAGAAAGAAAATCAGGAAGCTAATGAAGAATTATTTGACTTCGTGAATTCTTTTTTAAAAAACTATCTTATTATTGTGAGATTTTCTCTTTTAACAAATGCCATGATAGAAATACCTATTCCTATTACAAAAAACATTATGTACGGATAATGGTTTCCAAAATGTTCTGAAATCAATCCTGCTGAGAGAGGGCCTATTACCCAGCCTATTCCAAAAATAGTTTCATATGCTCCAATTATTGATCCACGAATATTTTCTCGAGTTCTGCTTAGCACTACTTCTAAGGTTAGTGGGAAAAATATCCCAAACCCAAAACCCATTGACAAAAGAGCAGCACCAAAAACAAAAACATTGTCTGTATAAAATGACAAAAACAAACCTGTGGTTATAGACAAACAGGCAAAAATTATTGTCTTCCCTGAATGATTTGCCAATCTCCCTGTAAAAATTAGTGTGACCACCCTGGATATTCCGAAAACAAAGAATAAAATTTCTACCTCTACTGCTGAAAAGGATTGGTCATTAAGATATGCCGGATAAATTATTAAGATTGTTCCAAACACAAAATTACAAAACAATATAATTGCAATTACTGTCTTGAATTTTGTAATTTCCTTTAAGTTGATTATTGAAACCTTTTCTTGGTGAACCGTAACCCTCCTTTTGGTCGTCCATATTGCTGCAATTATTGCAGATCCAAGGACAAATGATGTAATCTCAAACAGCAGTCGATAAGATTCATCTGAAAAATCGAGTATGTAGCCTCCAATTAGTGGACCTATCATAAAACCAGAGATGAATAGGCCAGTGAATTTTCCTATGTTCTTGACTCTGTCATGTTTTTTGCTAACTTTTGATATAATTGATGAGCTAGGAGGCCAAAAAAATGCATGAGCAAATCCAGTCATTGCTCTGAAGATCATAACTTCTGGTACAGATTCTGCGGATGACAAAAGAAAAATCGAGATAGAATTTATTATTACGCCTATACTTAGGAGATATCCATTGTTGAATCTATCAAGAAGAATCCCTACAAAAAGAGGGATAAACATGTAAGGAATAAAATTGGCAAGACCGATTAAACCCAACTCTGAATATGTTGCACCAATCTCGTTTTTTGCAAATAACGGCAAAACCGGGTTATGCATTCCATAAGATGTTCCAATAATAAACGCAATAGAAAAAACAAGGAGAAGTGTCTTATTCATTGTAATTAAAAATTGAAACTATGCCCTATAAATTAACAAAACAATTCCATGATTGTCATTAAAATTACTTTTTTTGTTAAATGAATTTGTTTTATCTATTCATGATTTTATTACGAGTCCATGTTTCAATTCGGGTAAGTTATTAAAATTTTTGAAGATAAAACGAAAAGGTCTTTCCGAAATTGTAGATTTTACAAAATTCGAATAATTCATAAAATTTTCTCCTCAGACATATTCGGAATTTTTGTCTTTAGTTAATTCAAGAAATACTTTGTCTCCAACAGATATGTCAATTTTTTTGTATTAGTGCATGTCGACCTTCAATGAAGTATTTCCGCCAGGCATTCCTCCTATGCCTGAAAACATCTTGTTCAAGTCTTTTAGCATATCGTTCATGTTTGCTGGATTCATTTTTAAAGATCTGATTAAATTAAGATTGAGGATCTTATGATGCCAAAATTACATTTTGAGAATTATATCTCTCTTGAAACATTAAGAAAGAATAACCAATCAGTAAGGACTCCTGTTTGGTTTGTAATTGATAATGACTTGCTATATGTAATTACTAGAGAAAAAACAGGAAAAGTAAAACGGATAAAAAACAATCCTAATGTAAAAATAGCTCTTTGTACTTTTACTGGAAAAATTATTGGAAACTGGATTTCGGGAACTGCTAATAGGGTCTATGGGTATGAATTCAAAAAGGCAATTGAACTACGGAAGAAAAAATATGGATTCAAAGCAAAAATTGCCGAACTTGTAAGTAGGGGTAAAGGGGACCTGATAGTATTTTCCATAAAACCAGGGTCTGATGATCTTTTCAAAAAGTAATCAAAATAATTTATTTCTAAAACTAAAATTTTCACCTTTGTTTTCTGTTATTAGGCTAGATCATTAATTTTTTTATAAAATTAATCAACTAAAAAGCAGATTAGAAATATGAAGACTAGAAGCTCGTTTTGGTATGCTCTGCCTTTATTTTTTAGTATTTTTGGGGCAACATTAGCTTATTTTATTCTCAGGAAGGACGATCCTGAAAAGCCAAAAACTGTTGGTGGATTGGAATAATTCTTTTGGGATTTTATGCTGCTTATTACGTGGTTTTCTCTGTAATGCTGAACACCTTTGATTTTTCTTGACTAAACCTGTTTAAGTCATTTCAAATATGATGTAATTAATGCAACAGTCTCCAAAAGATCTGGTTCCACATTTTTTTGATAAAACTGCCCAAACATATGAGAAAGTGGCAACTTGGGCTACATTTGGCAAGGACAAATACTGGAAAAAAGAGATTGTAAACAAAATAGATGATGCAAATTCTATTCTTGATCTTGCCTGTGGCACAGGGAGGTTGACTAGAATGATTGCAGCTAAATTTCCACGATCTAGAATAATCGGATTAGATATTTCAAAAAGCTATTTGAACATTGCAAACAATGAATTATTTCCAAACATTTCATTTATCCATCAAGATGCAGAAAAGATGAATATTGGTGAAAAATTTGACTGCATTTGTTCGTCTTACCTTCCAAAGTATTGTGATTCCAAGATTTTGATTAAAAGATGCATGAATCATCTTAATCCTGGTGGATCTATCATCATTCATGACTTTGTCTATCCTGAAAACAGCATGGTCAGAATATTTTGGAAATTACATTTTGTATTGCTCAGATTCATTGGAAATTTTATTCCCTCTTGGAAGTATCCCTTTTCTGAGCTTCCAAAATTAATACAAAAAAGTAAATGGATTGATCAATATATTCAAGAACTAGACAAAAACGGATTTGATATAAGGCGGCAAAATCTTACATGGAATTCTTCAGTAATACTACATGCTAGAAAAAATACCTGATTACTAAAAATGTAATGGTTCCAAAAATAACCCCAGCTGATAATAGTTTTAGAATAATTTCTTTCTCTTTAATTTCATTGATATCTCCTTTTTTTTGTTTTAGAATTTTATAGGGTCTAGAATTGGTAATTAGAACAAATGTTACTAGTGCGGTGATTCCCGAAATGATTAATGTCTCAAAAGAAATTGAGTTTGTTTGAATTGCAGAACCTGCAAAAACCGGAAGTATTCCCCAAGAAACAATGGTAGATTTTTTGTTGTGGAATTTACCCCCAAATAACTCCAAATTGTATGCAAAAAGGAAAAACCCCTCAATTATCCCAATTGGGAAAAGTAGCGGTGAATCCAAAAATGCATAATAGACTCCTATTGCAAACGCTATAGCTAACGCTCCTAGGGCAGTTGCCCAAATCTTTCTTTTTGGAAGATTTCCCCATGGTCTTGTTTTCCCCCCAACTGCATCAAGGAGGTGAGCACTGACGCCTAACGCCAAAATGTAAATCACAGCTATTGCTACAACTCGTTCCAACGCAAGAGGCTCAGTTAGGGCACCAAGTATGGCAAAACAAGTGACTATCGCAGTGTAAGGCAAATACAATATCCCTATACTCTTTCTGAACCGCTGAGGACCAAACTTTGGAACGAACCACTCGGATGTTCTATCTGCCAATGGGTTTGGTTAGTTTTCCTAGTTTATATGAAAAATGTTTGGAGTTATTTATCAGAAAAAACAATTCTATGTAATGAAAAAATATGAGAAATTCATTAATCAAGGAATTTCAGTCCCTCTTGACAAGGTTCCATTCCATAAAAAAGCTCCAATAAAACGATTATCTATGCTTGACAAATCAATAATTCCTGAGTCAAATACTCACATAGCAGTTCACTTTGTTGACGCTTCAAAAAAAATTCCTCCGTATAGTGAACTACACAAACATAACTTCGATGAGATCAATCTCATTTTATCAGAGGGTTCCAAACTTACTTACAACGTTCAGTTAGAAGATGAAACTTACAAGGTAACATCCCCTTCATCGATTTTCATTCCCGCAGGGTTGTCCCATAGTGCACAGGCGATATCTGGAAAAGGGCTATTCGTATGCATAATATTGTCTTCAGAATATTCTAGTCAAGGCAAACCCAACTTCTAGTTTGGTCTCCTCCCAAAGAATCATGTGACCTTTTTGGCTTATTATTTCTCAAAACACAGTTCCAATCTTAAGACGTCGTTGATGTAAAAAACCAATTTTAGAAAATTTTGATGAGCCTGTTTGTTAGAAAACCAAGAATGAGTTGTCCAGCTACAACCGGAGTTATTTTTTGTACATGACCACTTTGTATATGGAAGATTTACAAATTCAGGTTTTGGTCTTAATCCTTTCGTATGGCTACCATTTTTTCCCATTCTTGGTTTTTTCTAGATCGTACATCTTATTGTTGAGCAGATCTTTGCTGCTTGGGAATTTGTCCAAGCTTTTGTGTCTTTAGTGTTGCTGGACTTGCTGAATTTGTTATTGTGGTCATCATAATATATGGTATGTGATTGTATATGAAATTGATTAAACATTTCAATTTATAATCAAGCATTTAGCTTATGGATTCCATAAATTGATTCTTAAAACTAATCGGATTCATCTATTAATATAATTTTTTAATGAAATTATGTTTCAAATTTTATTAAGTTAATTAATATTAAATAATTTGAAATTTTTTTTGATGATTAACTTTCTGAATTAATTTTTGCAAAGGGGTTTTTTTTAAGGGATTGTTTCTTATGCTGGCTCTTGACATGATGAATCAAAGAATTGAATTGGATGGTGTAGAAAATCAAAGCAAATCTTGTATTCGATTTAGAGTAGTTACATATGTTAATATCAAAAAATCCTTTAACTCCTTTCAATGACGAATTTGCTAGGTGTTTTTAAATCTGCAAAGATCATTTTAGACCTGCCCTTTGCTTCATTTTTGAAAAGGAGGTGCCTCGCCCTTGCCTCCCGTTTTTTTCTTTGGTTTTTAAACCTCTTTTTGGTTTGTCAATTTTGGTATCTAGTTTAGACGAGGTTTCCTTTATTGTCAAAACAGGTACGTTAGAATGGTGCATTACATAATTGGATATGCTTCCAAAAATCATCTCTTTAACTACTCCTTTTCCAGAAGAACCCATGATTATTAGATCGTATTTTGATTTTTTTGCGAACTTTACTATGGCTTCAGATTCATCGCCTTGAACAATCCTATGATTTGCTACAATATTTTTATCATCACAATATTTTTTTGCTTTTTTAATGGATTTTTCTGCCATTATTCGGGATTTTTTCAAGATGTCTTTAACAAGCAGTCTTTCTTTTTCTTCTGCTCGTGGGATTATTTGAAGAATTGTAACTGTTGCTCCTAAATGCTTGGAAAAATAAATCGCTGCATCTAGTGCCCGAATTGATTTTTTTGTGTTGTCTATGGGTACTAGAATTTTATCAATACCCTTCTTGATGATCTTTTTTTCTTTTTTATTGCACTTACTGCATAATGGAAAAATCATCGTAGAACCAATATCTACTTCTCCTATGAACTTACCACAAATAGAACATTTGATTTGTTTTGTAGTGTATATATTCATTTTATTGATACGATTTTTTTGTATTGATCATTAACCTTGCTTCATTTTATTTTGATCTTCGATCCATGTTTTAAGGGTAAGCGTTGCCCTAACAGTTGATAATCGTCTAATTTTCCACAAAATTTCTTTTAACTCGTGATTGGTAGTCGTTTTTATTTTAACAATAATGTCGTAGGCTCCTTTTACAATATGGATATTTTTTATCTGTGGAACTTTATTTAGAAGGTTTTGTGTATTGGATTCTTCTCCCGGAATACATGTTAGTAAAACAAAAGTTCTTTTTTCCATGCTATTAATTCAGGCTCAAATAATATTAACATCATTCATGTTTTTAGCTTAATATCAATCTCGAAGCTTATGTTTTAAAAGTTCAAAAGAATTCAAATTAGAATAAGGATTATTTATTCTTGGTAAAAATTCCCTCCATTATTATTTCTGATAATGATTTTCTGTCCGACATTGTCTCTTGTTCCTGTAGGTCTTTTGGGAGATTTTCTTTTCTATCTTGTTTTCCAATGGCAATCATGGCATGAATTTCGAAATCATCTGGAATTTTCAATTCTTTTCTTGCTTTTTTGTAATCAAATCCCTCCATGGCATGAGCTACCCATCCTTTGGTTTTAGCTTCTAAGGCAAGATTTTCCCATGCAGATCCTGCATCAAAAGCATGCGTCCTTGATTTTTTACCGTTATGTTCAAACTTTTTTGAAGAAATAATCACAGCCAAGACTGCAGCATTTTTTGCCCATTTTTGGTTAAATTCAACTAACAAATTGAAGAATCTAGTCCAATGTTTGGTATCACGTTCAGCATAAATGAATCTCCAAGGTTGGTTATTGTAAGAGGACGGTGCCCATCTAGCAGCTTCGAAGAGACCTAAAAGTGTTTTTTGAGAAATTTTTTCCCCTGTAAATGAGCGTGGAGACCACCGCTTAAGAATAGTTGGACTTATTTTGTATTTAGAACGTCTTGTATTTTTGTTCATCTGAATTTATTTTATATTTTTATACTAATTATAGTATCTGGGTGTTACTAATTTTTACAAATTTAGGATGGTCTTTCAATAATTTTCTGATTGGTTTTTTCCTTCGGGATTAAAAACAGCAAAAAAAATTTATTAAAAAATGGGTTTTGGGTTTAAGCCGGTCTCTTATTCCTTAAGCCGCTTATGGAATGAATACATCATTTACATATTCGTTAAGTGTTTCTACATTAAATGATGAATTGTTTGCTTGGGCTTCTAGTTGGACTATGTACATCACAATGAAATATTCTCCTTTATCCGAAATTTCCAAAGGTTTGTCGGTATTGAAGTCATAAAGCACTGCATTTGCAGAAGGAATTGACGCTATCATCAACCCTGCAATTATGGACATAATTCCAAAAACAGATTTCCTATTCATGTAATCATTTAGTTGTTTTTTCACATAAATCCCTGTAAAGAGATAAGCTTATCATAAAAAATCTAGCTTAGACTATTTGAGAAATTTTATGCCATATTAAATGGATGAATTTTATTTTTTCATCTAATTATTTTACCTGAAAAGACGGCTTGTATGGTTTTGGATATAAATTTCATGATGCTATCTGCCCGCATGCAAAAGTAATTTCTTTTTTATTTTTGAAAATATTCTAGTTAAAATTTAAAGAATTGATGATATTTCATTTTTTAAAATCTCATTATTGTCCTTTAAGATAATTACGTCAAACCATCATTAGAATGACATAAGCTAATCTGATGATCCTAAGCTTTTGTGTTTAATCAGCATCATATAGTATTCTGTATAATATATCACATTGACTACAACAAAACAAATTCAGGCTGCCCGACAAAATATCAAAAAGGCACAAGAATCTTGGAAGAGAATGTCCAAAAAACAAAGGTCAGCTAGACAACCAGTGGGATCATCTAGAAAAAAACCAGGGATGGGGGGTGATGGCAACTACTATAGAGTAGTTTTAAGACCGAAATCTGAATTTATAAAGTTCCGAACACATGACGTAGGAAGAGAAGGTCATACGAAGAGAATTGCAGGAAAACGCTCTAGTGGAAGTTGGGCAACTCATTCTTGGTTAATCCACAAAAATGATGCTAATGTAAAAGATGGTCAATTAAAAACAACTGATGTAAAAATAAAAAAAATCCTGAGTCTACTTAGGGGGCCAATCAAAAAATACAAAGGAAATGTTTTTCATGCAAAACCAAGAAAAAATATTCCTGAAAAAGACAAACCAACTAAAAAACAACGTGAAGCAAGAAAAAAGAATATCAAAAGGGCTCAAAAAGTAAGAACTTCTGCAAGCATGTGACCATGCCTAAAAATCAAAAACGCCAACTTTGATCAAATTAACTCATATTTTCAAATAACATAGAAGATAAAATGGTAAATATTATTAATGATGGAGCTACAAATTTTAGGATATAGATTGTCCAATGGGGGAAATTATATTTTGTATTCTTGTTTAAATTCTCTAGGATTTTCTTTTTTCTCATAAACCATGCAACAGATATTATAAAGAAAAATTCTGCAATAGTAATTCCATATGTTCCAAAAATCTCATCCATAAAATCTAAAAACTTTTTTTGGTCAACTTCAAAAGACAAAGGAGAGTAACTTAGAGCCGATGGAATTCCAAAAATTAATACAAGTCCAAACACAATCATTGTGGATTTTTTTCTAGAAATTTTTAAGGATTCTTGTAGTGATGCAGTCGGAACTTGAAATAATCCTATTGCAGAAGTTATTCCCGCTACAAATAACAACGAAAAAAACACCGAACCTAAAAATAATCCATACTCCATACTACCAAAAATTTCAGGCAAAATGTTGAATACCAAAGGTAATCCTTGAGAAGGGTTTTGACCATTTGAGAAAACAAGGGAAAAGATCAAAAGACCTGCAAGGATTGACACGGCTGAATTTGTTCCAATTATTATTGTAGCTGGCTTTAAAAGAAATTGACGATTACCAAGGTAACTTCCATATGTCAACATTGCCCCTGAACCCAGAGAAAGTGAAAAAAATGCTTGTCCTAATGCAACTGCCCATATTTCGGGATTGGTAAGTGAGTCAAAATCTGGCCTTAGGAAGTATGATATTCCGTCCAAAGCCCCTGGAAGAGTGGTTGCATATATGGCAAATGGTACCAAAATGGAAATTAGAATCACCACTGCTATTTTGTTAAATTTCTCAATTCCGTTAATTACGCCTTTACCGATAATTATTGTCACTATCATCGCAACCAAAACGAATGCAATAAGCGAAAAATAAGTTTGTGAAAAATTTTGAAATTCAAATGGTATGTTGGAAATAAAACTTACAAGGAAAAATCCTATCCATCCAATAATTACGAGATAATAGCTAAGGATCGCCAATGAAACAGAGGCGATAATTACACCGGACCATCGTAATTTGCTTTTAATTTTCTCAAGACTTTTAACAATTGACGATTGAAAATATTTCCCAACTGCAAATTCTAACATCATGAGAATAACTCCTAGTCCACTCACTACCAAAAAGAATGGGATGAGAAACGCACCTCCTCCATTTTCACCTACAATATAGGGAAACCTCCAGATATTTGCAACACCTACAGCAGATCCTACACAAGCAAGAATAAATCCACTGTTTGTTTTCCATTTCTCTCTTTTTATTTCTGAATCCACTTTTCATGTTACTTTCAAAACTTTAAAAAATCCAATCAGCTTTTGATATTAATTTAAGCTTTAATTCT
>JASFUC010000011.1:0-17026 GCA_050050475.1 Nitrosopumilaceae archaeon | reverse complement strand
GGTCAGGTTCATGTTCTCCTTCCAGTGGAGGAACCTGCAGGAACTGCACGTTATGCTATTTTCGTCTATGGTACGGGTCCTGAACACCAGGTTCCTGATGCAACATTGGGAGGTTATGCTATAATCCCAATTGAAATTGCAGAAAACCCACTACTCGAAAAATTAAATGGCGAAGTTGATGAATCTCCTGAAATTCCTTCATGGATTAAAAACAACGCCGGTTGGTGGGCTGAGGGCTCCATTGATGACAACTCCTTTGTTCAAGGTATTCAATGGCTAATTAAAGAAGGAATAATGAAAATTCCTCCAACTACTCAGGGAGCGGGAACTGGAAACGATATTCCAGAATGGATTAAAAACAACGCCGGTTGGTGGGCTGAGGGCTCCATTGATGACAACTCCTTTGTTCAAGGTATTCAATGGCTAATCCAAGAAGGAGTAATGAAAATTACTTCCTAAATTTTGATTTTCATTCTGTGAACATTCAAATTGATTAAAATCAAAGTACAAAGAGGTTGGTTTATTCGATATGGTCGGTCTTGTAATTTACCCAAAACGTCATCTCCAAAAACTAATTAACAAAGGTGATTACATCGAAGCGATTGAATATGCTAAAAGCATAGAGTCAAAATTTGAAAATGATTATGATTTTTGGTTTATTTTTGGAGGAATATACTTTATTCTTGATGATGCAAAGCGTGCAATCCCACACTTTGATAAAGCACTTACTTTGAAAAATGATGATGTAGAAACTTTGATGATGAAAACAAACGCGCATCTATTTTTGGAGCAAAAGGATGATGCAATCGAGTGCTGTAAGAGAATTATTCAAATTGAACCGGAAAATTATGAAGCTCATGGCCTGTTAGAAAAATTAGAAAACGTCAACTAGTTTTGTTTTTTCATTTCATAGACGTTTTCAAGTAACCAATCACAAAATTTTGTAACCTTTTCATCAAACTCAGTCCAGATATGCACAGAGTGTGGAAGAATATCTATTTTCCAATCTTTGGTAAATACTCTAACTCCCTCTTTGTCCTCATACATGTAAGCGTCCTCAATCTGAATATCTTTGAGAATTTCTTTCGCTTTCTCTTTTATTATGTTCCTATCTATTGGAAACCTCTTTTTTTCGTAGTCAATGATCAAGCTTAGGTCTCTTTTTCCATACATGTCGTATTCCTCAATTCTTCCTTCTTTTGGAAAATTCACCACTAAATTGATGTTGTATTTTTTTCCAACTTTTTTTCCGATCTCTACAATTTTTGAATAACCAATCGCAGGATTCTTCTTTAGCAAAAATCTAATTTGTGCTAAATCTCGCTTCAATTGTTCTTGCAGATCTGAAACAATATCCGAAAATATCACAATTTTACTCTATTGAATCCCATTATAATCATTAATTTCATGCAAGATTGGTTTTTTTAGCTGGATGAATTAGGGTGTGTAATGGCAATGCCTATGGATTATGATGGTCTTCGCACTGATGATGCATCTCTGAGGACAGATAACGTGAATGATTACAAAATTACTTGCATGGATTTTATCAAGGATATTTCAAAGGATTATCATGCATGGGTTGATTACTATAAACTTCCTGACGAGGAAGATAAACGGAGAAGAGCCGGAATCGAATCTACCATTAAAAGAACAAACGAGTGGATTGCAAAGGTATCTCAGACAATTCAAGCAGTAGATGTCGTAATGAATGACGGTATTCAAAAAATGGCAGAATCTACTGCTGGCAAACCGTTTCAAATTGGTGTTTTTGTAAACGGAACCTCTAGTTATACAAAGGCAAACTCTGGCATTATTGATGTCAATGTAAAAGCTTCAGGAAGAAATGGTCGAAAAACAAAACTTGGATATCATTTCAAAAATGACCGCTTTAGAATAGAATCTACATGTGGTGCTTTTTTAGATGAGGAAAATTTGCCTGAAAAAGAATTTGATTTGATGGATATTCATCTCAAACTTCATGCGGAAAACGCAAAACAGCGAGATGTGATTTCTTTTACTGTGACAATCAGCGAGATGGAGAACAATGTAGAGATTGACCGAAGAGGCTTGACTACAGTTGTTCATGTAGTGTAATCTCAATTGAAATTCGTTTTTCTTCAGCCCTTTTTTCGTCAGGGTATTTCAATTGTGAGATTTTCTGATTCAGTGCATCGTCTCTAACAATTTTAGCTGATCCCATAAAAGTGAAATTATCATAAATTACTTTTACTTCAGAGTTTGCCATGACATTTTGAAACCAGTCGCTATCTGGTCTATGCCTTGAAAAATAGATTTTATCATTGTGTTTAACCCCTCTTAGCATTACTTGGTGCTCCCTTCCGCTAATTCTGCCCTTTGTTATCAGAACTCCTCTGAAGGGTCTATCCTTAATTTCCACGTAGGAATAAATCTGTCAAGTAATTTAACCCCATTGATAGAAAATTCTGATATTTGGTATGATAAGCAAATCTCTGTAGAACCTACTATGTCAGTAAAACTTGAAGATTCAACACCAAAAATGATTCCTGCCGACTCTTTTACCGGAAAAAAAGTAATCGATAGAGAGGGTATAGATTATGGTAAGGTAAAGCATATTCACATTAATCCAAACACGCTTTGTGTATGTGGTGTAACTATCCATCAGGGATTCAGACGGGATTATTTCCTTTCAGAAGATTATGTGGATAAATTTACTGAAAAAACACTTCTTCTTAGCAGACCTCCGATAAGAATAGGAATTCCAGTCATAGATACTGATAGGAGAAAAATTGGTAAGGTAAAAAGCATTCACAGACACCCTGATACCAAAGAAATCGAATCCATTGAAATTGCAGACGGGATTACTCACTCTAAAATTCTGTCAAAGTCAGAAATCTGGGGAGTTGGAGAAAAGGTGATTCTTGGAATGACAAAGGATCAATTCAAAAAACTTGAATAGTTTTAGGTTTCCTTAGTCATTCTTTTCATTAGCCATGCCCATTCGGGTCTTTCTTCCTCTTCTTTGGGCTGAGACTCTTCTTTCATGCAAAATTTCTAAAATTTCATTATGATTTGAATTTTTAGTGTAATTGTTTTTCACAAATTAGTTTCTTTTAGCACGTTTTGCCATCAAATGATAAAACAATTGAGAAGGAGATCAAACCTAATCAGGTATCGGGCAATAATGAGAAGGTTTTGATTCCTTAATTGTAATAATTTTTTGAGACATATAAGGGAGACGAACAATTTATCAGTGCCTTTTCATTTTGATAAATAAAAAATCATGGTATTAGATGTGGTATCACAAATCCAATACCATGTTGTGCTAGGTAGATAATTCTTACAAAATTTCTATTTAATATCGATGGACGATTTATCAGAGCAAAAACTAGGATGACTGGTTTTGGGATTGCTCTTGCAATTCCTCATAATGTCTAATGGATTCTAAAAGTTGCTTTTTTGAAATGGTTCCGTCATTGATTATCTTATTGTATAATTCTGGATAGATAAATTCGCGCTCAGAGTATTCTATTATCTTGCCGTAATCCCCTTGGAAGTAGTGTGGTATTTCTCCGGAGCCTAAGGTGGATTTTACAGGAAACCCATAGGCATAAGCTAGAACATCATGTCTAAGCCCTTTAGTTTTAAAGTCATTTAGTGGTAAATGAGTTTGAAGAAAATCAATGACTTCGGGTTTATTGATTATCCATTGATGTAGCCATTTTTCGTCTTCAATTTTATGATACTTCATTCGGTTGTAAATAAAAAACAAATCAAAACGTAAAATATTATGGCCAATAATTTTGAGTCTGTCTGTTCCTACACCTCTTTGTAAATCTACTACAAGATCATAGAATTTTTTTAACATCTCTTTTTCACCCATCTCCCATTCCTTTAATCGAAAGACATGACCATTGTTAATTTTGTAAGTGATGAGAATTACCTTTCCCTCAAAAGGAGTCAGCCCTCCTCTATCAAACCTCCAAAACAAGTCTCTGTCATCAGAATTTCTACTCAATTGACCCGAATCAATTTTTTCCTTGGTTTGAAAATATTCTTCTTTTGTGAATAATGGGGCAGTTTCAATATCTAAAAAAAGATCTGGCAATGATTTGTCAAATCAAAAAACAAAGATTAGGTTTTCGAAACAAAATAGGTTGAGTTGAGATTGAGTTTTAATTGATATCATTAGATCCTTATTGACTTGTTACGGTAAAGGAATTGGGTAAAGTGAAAGAATTTCCATTTGAATTGGTAGCAATTACATCATAAACAAAATCTCGATTAGGCCCTGCAGTGCTTCTGGTAACTTCGATTTGTAATGTTTGTGAATCTATAATCATTGAAGATTTGACACTAGGTGGCCATTTCGCTCCTGAGAATTGAATTGTGGTACTTGGTTCAAATTCTGATCCTGAAATTATGATTGTGGTTACTTGACCTTTTATCATTGAATTAGGGGAAATTTCTAAAATAGATAGATTGGATGTTTCACTTGAGGAAATTACTGCTATGGAGGCATCCATGTTGGAATTTCCTACACTATCTGTTACAGTTAGGGTAATGTCATAAGTGCCATCTGATACATACGCGTAATTGGGATTTGATTCTGTTGAGGTACTTCCATCCCCAAAATTCCACAGGTATGTCAATGGGAGACCTTCAGGATCTGAAGAACCAGATCCATCAAAACCTATTTCTGTATTTACAACAGATGAGTATGGTCCTCCAGCATCTGCGGTTGGAGGCAAATCGTTTCCAGGAATAATTCCTTCCTTGTTAATTGTAATTGAACTATTTGGAATATTTGCACTTGGATCATATGAAATGAATGCCCCTGAAACATTATCTATTGTAAATGTAAGCGAGTCTCCTTTGGTGGATTTTGATACACTGCATCTTCCTTCTGAATCAGTCGTACAGTTTCCCATTCCTGTTGATCCTCCCGACCAAGTTCCTTGGACAGTTGCCCCAGAAACTGGATTTGAATTTTCTTCAGAAATAGTCGCGGTGACAGTTGCACTCCATCTCTTATTTCCAGATTTTGTAATTTCTAAATTTTCTAAATGAATAGATGTTATTGGAGAAGCCTGTCCTCCCAAAACTAGATTAATTGCAGTCAACAGAGATGTCTGGTCATAGGTGTCTTGTCCTAAATTCCAAACCATGACCCCTTCATAACCATTATCTAAAACGTATTGGGTCTTTTGTTGGACCATGTCCATTCCATTAAAAAAATAACCATTACAATTATTTTCTGCTGGTAAGGGATTGCAATCTGATACAATTTCTTGGTACTTTATTGCATTAGTGTTATCATCTCTTCCATAAAATGGAATTCCAAGAACCAGTTTATCTTTTGGAATTCCTTCTGTTTCATATCTTTGTAATGATGCGACAGAATCATCAAAAGTAGAATGCTCGGCACTTCCCCAATTCATATCATAAGCCATTACATTCACCCAATCGACTGAACTCGAGGCAGATGATTGCAATTCTGCTATCTCCCCGTTGGCAGCAACTGTTACTAATTTTCCTAAAGGACGTAATGCATTTGATAAATCTTCCAATAAAAGATCCTGATTTTCTATTTTTTCCTGAGTAATTTGAGTTTCCCAATCGATATCGACCCCATCTAAATTATTATCAGAAACATATTGGACTATATTAGAAACAAAATTTTCTCGTGCAGCGTTATCTACTACCATTGCAGGAAATCCGTCAGATACTCCCCATCCACCTACTGCAATCAATACATTCACTCCTGCGGAATGAGCGTTATTGTTAATTGTGTTAAGATCACTTACATTTACTGCACTTGTATCGAGGGTTCCATCTGGATTTGGCCAAATATGAAAGTAAATGATATCTGTTACTTCAGAGTAATTGATAGAATCGACATCTCCAGATTCCCAATATGGAAAGTATCCAACAACTCTTTTGGAGGATTCTGCGCTTACTGTTTGAATGGTTGGAACTAATTCAAACCCTGCAGATCCTGTTAAAATTAAAACCCCGAGAATTATTGGTACTGTTTTTCTTACACTATTCACTTATTTCCTCCCTATCGCCAAAATAATTTTAGAGAAAATTCCTATTAAAGCTGATTAAATGTAATATGGATTTTTAACACACAACGTGCTTGAGCAACTTGATGATTTGTTCAAAAAGTGTCTGATTAATCTATGAAACTTTCTTGAATTAAAAATAAAATAAAAATTCCCTAAAATTAGGAATTATCTTTATTGCATTGATTACATGTGGGAATTCCATTCACTACCATGATCTCTACATTTGATGAATGACACACCTGGCATAAGCCCTTCATATCGAAAAAATTTTTCTAGACCTTTAAATTTTTTATGAGGATCGACTGGAAAAAACACTTAGCAATTTATAATTGAGATTGGCGCAAAAGGTGTTGTATTCTATAGAAACAAAGTCTCTATCCAAAATTTTTGGTGACGTAAAGGCAGTTGATGATATTTCATTTTATGTTGAAACTGGAGAGATCTTTGGATTTTTGGGACCGAACGGGGCTGGAAAAAGCACAACCATGATGATATTGACTACTCTGCTAAAGCCAACATCGGGACAAGCATTGGTTTCTGGGTTTGATGTGACAAATAATCCTAAAGAAGTTCGGGAAAAAATCGGTTATGTTCAACAAGAAACTACTGTTGACGAGTATCTTACCGGAAGGGAAAATCTGCTACTCCAGGCAAGATTAAACCACATTCCCAAATCTCAGATAGATTCTAGAATTGATGAGGTTCTAGAATTAATTGAATTATCCGATAAGCAAAACGAGCCTGTTGTTAACTATTCTGGTGGTATGAGAAAGAGGTTAGATATTGCAGGTGGTCTTTTGCACAGGCCAAAAGTGTTATTTTTAGATGAACCCACAGTTGGCCTTGATATTCAAACAAGACGGAAGATTTGGGAGTATATTAAAAAAATACATGATGAATTTGAAATGACAATTTTTCTTACTACTCACTATATGGAAGAGGCAGACCAACTCTGTGATCGAATCGGAATTATCGATGGTGGGAAAATTCAGGTTATTGATTCTCCCCAGAACATGAAAAGTGCAATGGGAAACGAGGTGATCTCCTTATCTATTGAGAGAAGTGAATCTGAACATTTGTTTTTGTCTGAGCTTGAGAAAATTGAATTAATCAACAAAATAAACCATGATCAAAATAAGATTACTCTTTTTGCATCAAAGGGAACGGAGGTGATTCCAAAAATTTTTCAGATATCTTCTGATTTGGAAATCAAAATAATTTCCATTTCTTTGACTCAACCAACACTTGATGATGTTTTCATTTCCTACACCGGTCATGAAATTAGGGAAGAAGAAGGTGGATTTAATCGAAGAAAGGAACATGCAAAGATGAAGAGGCTACGTGCATGAACTCTTTGATGTATGATACTTATACAATTTTTTGGCGTGAGCTAAAACGATATAAAAAATCACGAAGCGGTGTTTTAATTAGATTAATTCAACCTGCTATTTGGATTATTGTTATTGGAAATACTTTTTCTGGAACTCAACCTTTGATTCAATCAGTTGGATTTGAAGGTCAATACATAGAGTTTATGGCTCCAGGTGTAATCATTCTTACAGCAATATTTACCAGTATTTTTGGGGGTGTGAATACGCTTTGGGATAGAAGATATGGTTTTATGAATAAAGCCTTAACTTCTCCCATTTCTCGGTCTGCCATTGCCTTGGGAAAGATGTCTGCAATTTCTTTGATTGCAGCATTGCAAGCTAGTTTGATTTTAGGAATTGCTCTGGCAATAGGTGTATCCTTTCCAAATCCAATTATGATTGCACCAATTATGGCAATTGTTATTTTATTTTCTTTGGGATTTTCTGGAATCTCTGTAATGATTGCTGCTACTGCAAAATCTCAGGAGACTTTTTGGGGTGTGATTAATTTTCTTGGAATGCCACTGTTTATGCTCAGTCCTGCTTTATTTCCACTTGAGTTATTACCTGATTGGCTTGCATCTGTGGCAAAACTCAATCCTGTCACTTACACAGTTCTTTTGGTTAGAGAAATGATGACGGGCGTTTCTGAAGGCGGAGTACCTGCTGTGCTTAGCATTGGCGTAATCTGTGTATTTGTTTTGATTATGGTTGGTCTTGCAAGCTATGTCTTTACCCGCGAAGTAAACAAACCATTCTAATATTTATTATAATATTCTGATCGGCTTGATTGGTTTTAATTCTATAAACATTAATGGCAATGAACTTTTGAAAAATTCATGGGACAATGGCTCTCTTGGGTAAAATCCAATGAAAAACAACTCTTAAAGATTCTAGATGATCTGGCGATAAAAGCAGTAGAAACATCCGAAGCCCTGCTGGTGTTACTTGACGACTTGGAGAACACCGAAAAAATGGAAAGGGTTCGAAAGCTTGAAACCGAAGGGGATGTTCTCACACGCGATATCTTCTCTGAGCTAAACAAGACATTCATCACCCCGCTTGACAGAGAAGACATGCAAAGAATAGCCTCAAAAGTCGATGACGTAATTGACTTTATGGATGGAATTGCCTCGAGACTATATAGCTATCAAATCAAAAGCCCCCCTCCCTTCTCAAGAATGATGATAGAAGAACTAGTTAAGGCAACAAAAGAGGTCCAGTACATGATTTCAAAACTCCAGAAAATCAAAAACCCCCAGGACATGATTGACCACTGCAGAAACACCGGCGACATTGAGCACAAGGTAGATGATCTGTATAGGGAGGCGATTAAGGATCTTTTCAAAAGCCAAGATGCAATTCATATCATTAAACTAAAAGACATCTACGAATCAATTGAGACTGCATCAGACAGATGCGTGGATGTTGCAGATGTCGTAGAAGACATTGTACTGAAATATACCTAGGTAGTTATCATGTTAGAGATAGCGATTGGAGCAATAATAGTTGCATTAATCTTTGATTTTGTTAACGGATTTAATGATTCGGCAAACTCTGTTGCAACCGTAATTGGCACTCGCGTGTTAAAGCCCCTTCATGCAGTTTCGTTGTCTGCAATAGCAAATTTTGTCGGCCCCTTTATTTTTGGTGTGGCAGTAGCAACAACTATCGCAAAGGGGATTGTCAGCCCAGATGATATTACAATCTATATGATAATTGGTGGTTTGGCAGGAGCAATAACGTGGAGCACGATTTGTACTTATTTTGGACTGCCGATTTCTAACAGCCATTCGTTGGTTGGCGGTGTTATGGGTGCAGGAATTGCAGGACTGGGTTTTGAAAAACTAGTTTATGGCGGACTAACCAAAGTCTTTGCCGGAATTGTCATAGCTCCAATAGGTGGAATTATTTTTGGAATGCTGCTTACAGGACTAATAATTACAGTCTTTGCAAGCAAACGGCCTTCTATTGTTAACAAATCATTTGGACGATTACAAATTATTTCATCGGCCTGGTTTGCAATAACCCATGGGGCAAATGACGGACAAAAAACCATGGGAATTATAGTCTTGATTTTATTTTCTGCAGGATTGATCCCTGAAATAAAAATGCCAATCTGGGTGATTTTTGCAGCTGCCACTGCAATGGGTCTTGGAACATTCTTTGGCGGGTACAAAGTCATCAAAACCCTCGGTGTCAAAGTAGCAAGACTGCGGCCATACCAAGGGTTTTGTGCTGAGACTGGGGGAGGTTTGATGCTGGCCATATTTGCATATCTTGGAATTCCTGCAAGCACGACCCATGCAATTACGGGCTCCATTATGGGGGCAGGTGCTGCAAGGCGCAAAAGAGCAGTAAGGTGGAATGTAGGAAAACAAATCGTCTATGCCTGGATAATCACAATCCCTGGCGCTGCTGCATTTGGAATTGGATTTACTTATTTGATTGATTTGTTTGTATGAGATTTCTCGAACATCTTGATTTTTATTCAACACATTTTTGCTTGAATCATTAAATGGATATCCTAGGACTAATTCAATCTAATCTTTTAACACCAATCGTTTTGTTTTTCCTTTTTGGAATAATTGCCGCTCGAATAAAATCTGATTTAAAAATCCCTGATGCGATTTCTGAGTTTTTGCCAATATATCTACTTGCAGCAATTGGGCTTCATGGGGGCATTGAGATGAGAAACACTGGGTTTGAAGCTATGCTTGTTCCAATGATGGTGGCGATTGGATTGTCCTTATTGTTTACTCTAAACCACTATCAAATTTTAAGACGACTTGGCAAATTCAATATCTTTGATTCATATGCGCTTGCATCAACTTATGGTGCAGTAGGTGCCGTAACGTTTTCAGTTGGATTGTCATTTCTCAAAAATCAAGGAGTGACATCCGAGGGATATCTTGCTGCAATTCTTGCAGTATTAGAACCAGTTGCATTCATTTTAGCAATTTTCCTCACAAACATGGCGGTTTCAAAGCAGATTAAAAATAAAAAGAAATCCTTAGGAGAAATTGATTCATCCGAATCAGAATTTGAAATGGGAGTCACTGCAACAAAATCAAATCTTAAACAAGTTTTACATGAATCAATAACTGGAAAAGCAATTGTAATTCTTCTTGGAAGTATTGTAATTGGTTATATCATAGGAGAAGAGGGATTCAGTTCAATTAGCATTGTTTTTGACGAATTGTTTACTGGAGCAATCGTGATTTTTCTAATTGAAATGGGAATAATTGCAGGACAAAGATTAGATGACATCAAAAAAGTAGGCGTGTTTTTAATCTCTTTTTCTATAATTATGCCCACATTTAATGGAGTAATTGGAGTTCTAGTGGCCACTGCCTTGGGCTTAAGTCTAGGGGGTTCAGTTATGTTTGGATTGCTTCTTGCTAGTGCATCATTTATTGCAGCTCCTGCGGTTTTACGTCATGCAATTCCGCAGGCAAAACCCAGTCTTTACATAACATCTGCACTAGGGATAACCTTTCCTTACAACATCATCGTCTTACTCCCAATAATGTTCATGGTGTCCTCAATTGTACATAATGAAGGATCGATAGACTTATTCCATTACCTTTCTGAGGAATTGATATGAAACTCTACACTGTAAAACTTCTAACAGTTACATGTGAGATTCTTGCACAAAAGAATGTAATTGATATTTTGACCAAACATAACATTACAGGTTATACTGCGTATGAGGTAGAAGGAAATGGTGCTAGGGGTATCCGTGGGCAAGGATTAAAAAATGAAAAAAATGTTAAGGTTGAGGTTATCATGCAAGAAGAGAAATTACAAGATGTAATTGAGGAGATTGCAAGGACACTGTTTACAAATTTTGCAATAGTCTTGTATGTGAGCGATGTTGGGGTTCTCCGTACGGAAAAATTTGTTTAACAACAAGCACTGTCATTACATAAAACTGAAAATTTCTTACTGGCTTTTGTAATGTTAGAAATTAATTCGGATAATTGAGCATTTGAAATGCTATACATTGCCCTTTTTCCCTCTTCTCTTGATTTTACAATCCCACAATTTTTCAAAGTTTTAAGATGATGAGATATTAGTGGCTGATCTTTTTTTATCTTCTCTACAAAATCACTTACACACAATTCTTTGTTTTTCTGAAGCATCTCTAGAATTTCAAATCGTGTATCATCACAAATACATTTGAGAAGGTTGACTCCATTCATATCAATTTAAATTTATATAAACTAGTATTTATGTGATTTTATGGCCGAGGCTAAAAAAATCCTTTTTGTGTGCGTAGAAAATGCAGGAAGGAGTCAAATGGCAGAAGGATTTCTTCGAGAATATGCTCCAAAATTTAAAGTAATTAGTGCCGGAACTAAACCAAAATCTCAACTAAATCCTGCAGTGATAGAGGTGATGAAAGAGATTGGTATTGACATTACAACGCAGAAACCAAAAAAACTGACAGATGAAATGATTTCTTCATCAATTACAATTAACATGGGTTGTATGGATAGTGAGTCATGTCCTTCTTTGTTTGTTAAAGATGTAGTCAATTGGAATGTTCCCGATCCCAAAGATAAAGACATTGAACACGTAAGAAAGATACGTGATCAAATAAAAAATGAGGTTTGGAATCTTGTTAAAAAATTAGAGCCAGAACAATGACTTACTCCAATCTTCAAATCTTTATTGTGGAGCTAATAGGAACATTCATTCTAGTAATTTTTGCAACCGGATCAATTGTGTATAATGTTCAAATTGGCGAACCTTATGGAATTTGGTTTGCAGCGGTTACTCCTTTCATTGCATTGGTTATAGGGGTTTACTCTTTTGGAAAAATTTCTTTAGCCCATTTCAATCCGGCTGTCACCATTGGTTACTTCATTACAGGTCATATCTCGAAAATTCAAATTGCTTGGTATTTTGCAGCTGAAATCATTGGTGCAGTTTTAGGTTCACTATTTGTAATGAACTTTATAGGAACAGAAGCAAATCTGGGAGCAAATGCTCCAAACCATGATTATTCCTTATTTTTAATTTTTCCAATCGAAGTTCTAGCATCTGCTTTGCTTATGACAGTAATCTTTATTGTTGTTTACACAAAGGGCTTGAAGGGGTTTAGTGGAATTGCAATTGGTGGGATAGTTGGATTGGATATTTTCTTTTTAGCATTTATCTCAGGGGCATCAATGAATCCTGCAAGAGCATTAGCCCCGGCATTGCTATCTGGTTTTTTTAATGATCTTTGGCTATACTGGTCTGCCCCTTATGTTGGGACTATTGTCGTGGCGTTTCTATTTAGAGGCAAATTCCTCAAACAACGGAGAGGGGAAAATTCATGATATTACGAATAATAATGACTGATTTTAGGCTATTATATTGACAAATTCCAAACTATTCTCGGATTCTAAGAAAGTCATTCCGTCTGGGGTGAATAGCCCAGTAAGATATTTTGAACCATATCCATTTTTTACAAAAAAATCAGAAGGTGCATACATTTGGGATGAGAATAATAAAAAATACATTGACTTTTGCAATGGCTACGGTGCTCTCCTTTTAGGTCATAGGAGAAGGGAAATAATTCTAGCAGTATCAAAACAACTAACAAAAGGAACTCTGTATTGTACTCCTACTAAATTAGAAACTGAATTATCCAAATTAATAATTAGAAATTTCCCATCAATAGACAAAGTTCGACTTATGAATACTGGGGGTGAGGCCACCATGACTGCAATTCGATTAGCAAGAGGATTTACAAAAAAGAAAAAGATCATAAAGTTTGAAGGGTGTTATCATGGAGCTCACGATTCTGTTTTGGTAAAAGCTGGTTCGGGTTCTGCGCATCAGGGAATATCTGTTTCTGATGGTGGGTTGGATGAAGTTTCAAAAAATACTTTAGTCGTTCAATATAACAACGCAGAAGACCTTGAGAAAACAATCCGGAAAAATAAAGATGTTGCAGGGGTAATCATTGAGCCAATTCTAGCAAATATGGGTTTAATTCTACCTGAAAATAATTTTCTTACAAATGTTAGAAAAATTACTAAAGAAAACAACATTCCGTTAATTTTTGACGAGGTCGTTACTGGATTTAGGGTTTCTCCTGGCGGTGCACAAAAACACTTTGGAATAGAACCAGACATTACCACTCTTGCAAAAGCCTTGAGCAACGGGTTTACTATCTCTGCGGTCGGTGGAAAAAAAGAAATTATGGACTTGCTTTCCCCTGGAGGAAAAGTGTATCAGGCAAGCACCTTTGCAGGAAATCCTATTTCTGTCAGTGCTGCAATCAGCTCAATCAAAACCTTAAACAAAATCAAAAATAAGCTATATTCTAAATTAGAAAAATATAATCTGAGATTTACTCGGGCTCTTGATGATATGGCCACAGACATGAAAATTCCTCATCAAATAAATTCTGCCGCATCCATGTTTCAAATCTTCTTTACAAATGAGCCTGTTGTGGATTATGAAACATCTATGAATGCAAATGCAAATAAATTCAAGAAAATGTTTTCTTCTCTTCTAAAAAATGGAATATTTATTGCTCCTTCTCAGTTTGAGGTTGTCTTTTTTTCAGACGCCCATGCACAAAATGATCTAAATAAAACACTTGATGCGTATGAAACTGCGCTAAAATCGGTGAAGAATTGAAGTATGTTATTGGTGCACGAGGAAGTCAATTATCTCTTGCACAAACAAATTTGGTAATATCTGAACTAAAAAAAATTCATCCGGAAATTGATTTTGAAATTAATCCAATAAAGACCCAAGGTGATACTGACACAAGACCATTATTCACAATTGATCAAAAAGGAATATTTGAAAAAGAGATTGATAGGGCAGTTGCGCAAGGAGAAGTGGATTTTGCTATTCATAGTCTTAAAGACGTTCCATCAAAACTGGATGAATCTCTAACTCTTGCATGTATTCCGAAACGAGAAACTGTAAATGATGTGTTAATTTCATCTGATGGTGCTACTCTTGAGACCATAAAACCAAACTCAATAATAGGTACAAGTTCACTGCGTAGAGCTGTTCAAATTTCAAGAAAGAGGCCAGATGTAATTGTAAAACCTATTCGAGGAAATATCGAAACAAGAATCAAAAAAGTATCTGATGACATCTATGGTGCAATAGTATTGGCCCAAGCTGGAATCACCAGGCTTGGAATTAAAGTCGATTTTACTCCATTATCTATAGATGATTTCTATCCCTCTCCAGGACAAGGTGCCTTGGCGATTATTTCGAGAAAAGATGATACAAAAACAATTCAAATGCTAAAGAAAATCGAAGATGATGATTCAAGGTTGGAAATAGAAGCAGAGAGAGTATTATCTGATTTTGTCGACTCTGGATGTAGATTTCCAGTTGGTGCATACGCAAAATCAGATGGAAATGAAATGAGCATCAGAGTTAATGCGTTTTCTGTTGATGGGAAACAATCACTCTATGTTTCTAAAAAAGGCCGAAAAGATGATCCTTACTCTCTTGGGAAAAGTGCAGGAGAAGAACTCGTCCAAAAAGGAGTAAATGACCTTGCATTAAATTGGAGAGAAAAAGTAGAGGATTGGAATAAGACATGACAGGTAAGGTCTATCTTGTAGGTGCAGGTCCTGGAGACCATAAATTAATTACAATGCGAGCAGTAGAGCTTATTCAAAATGCAGATGTTGTACTTTATGATAGACTAGTGAGCAAGAAAATTATTTCAATGATTCCAAAAAAGGCTGAAAAAGTCTATGTCGGACGGGCAGTAGGTGATGACACTACTCATCAAAATACCACAAATGACTTGATGGTCCAATATGCAAAATCCAAAAAAAATGTGGTCCGACTAAAGGGTGGGGATCCAATAATTTTTGGTAGAGGTGGAGAAGAAGCAGAATTTCTCAGGTCTCACAAAATAAAATATGAAATTGTTCCAGGGATTACGTCTGGTATTGGTTCTGCAACTTATGCTGGAATTCCTTTAACTCATAGAAAACATGCTTCCTCAGTTGTGTTCGTCACAGGGCATGAAGATCCAGAAAAAAAGAAAGAAGCTGTAAAATGGAAGAGACTTGCAAAATCAGTAGACACTATTGTTATCATGATGGGATTATCTAGAATCAATGTTATTTGCAAGCAGCTTATTGCGGGAGGTATGAATAAGAGTACACCTGTAGCCGTGATTCAAAATGGAACTACTTCAAAACAAAAAATGATTATAGGAACAGTATCAAACATCGCATCTCTTGTAAAGAAAAACAAAATTGTTCCACCAACGAATATTATTATAGGAAATGTGGTTGATTTATCAAAAACAATAGGGTGGAAATAATGCTTGATGGGAAAAAAATTGCAATAACTCGTTCAAAAGATGATGCTGCTGAATTTATTGGTCTTGCAGAGAAAAACAATGCACAGCCTATTCCATTGCCAACAATTGAGTTGGTAAGCAAGGGTGAGAAAATTGTTGATGAGTTCTTAGACTCTATCAAAACTTACAATCCTGACTATTCTGTTTTTATGAGCTCCAAAGCAGTAAAGTTACTTTTTGATACTGCAAAACAGACTCAAAAACTAGAAAAATTACAACTTGCAGTTGCAAACACTATGGTAATGTCTGTAGGTCCAAAAACCACATTGGCATTAGAAAATGAAGGAATCAAAGTAAATTATCAACCTACAACCTATTCCTCAGTTGGTGTGGGTGAAGAATTTACAAAAATTCATGCCGTTGGAAAAAAGGTGATTGTTCCACGAAGTGGTGCCTCCACTCCCTTTCTAAAAGAACTTCTAAACAAAATTGGAATCGATGTTTTGGAAATTCATTTGTATGATGTATGTGCGTTTAGAGACACTACTCAATGGAACGAGTTTCGCAAATTATTTTCTCACGGGCAAATCGATGGGATAATTTTCACTAGCGCTTCTTCTGTTAGAGGGTTTTTTGAAATAATGTCAAAAGATTATCCAGAAGGATCGCTTCTTAACAATTTAGCAAAACTATCAGTTGTTTCCATTGGGCCCTTCACCGCAGATGAATTAAAGAAATTCAAAATCAAAAATACTATCGCAGAGGTCCATACTGTTGCAGGTGCATTTGATTCAATGAAAAATACTCTTACTGTTGCATAATCTGCGTGATGTTTTTTGTACCAAATTTTAGCTTCAGCTATTTAGCTATGCCTATTTTTCCTCATGTATTTATAATATAACGGAGTTATTTCCACCATGGCAACTGAAAACCTCGATATGGATTATTCAAAATATGATTTTAAAGACTCTACTGAACTTTATGTTCACCTAAGCAAGAAGGGTCTCTCTAGAGATACTGTAACTGCAATCAGTAAAATGAAAAACGAGCCTCAATGGATGCTTGATTTTAGATTGCGTTCATATGATATTTTTATGAAAAAACCAATGCCTACATGGGGAGGAGATCTTAACGCAATTGATTTCCAAAATATCTATTATTATGCAAAAGCAACTGAGAAAACTGAAAAGAGCTGGGATGATGTTCCAGAGGATGTAAAAAACACATTTGATAAACTAGGGATTCCAGAGGCTGAAAAAAAATTCCTTGCAGGAGTAGGTGCACAATATGAATCAGAAGTAGTTTATCATAACCTC
>JASFUC010000010.1:0-17174 GCA_050050475.1 Nitrosopumilaceae archaeon | reverse complement strand
TTTGTAAAATTGGTTTATTCCTATTTCTTTGAGATAGTTTGTAATTTTATCATCTAGTCCCATTTCCTCTACATTTGAACCCATTTTAGGCTCGGGATTCCTTAAAACCTTGTACTGAGAGATGTAGTCTTTTTTTGAGTAAAGAATATTTTCCGTAATTATGTCTGGCTTGTTTTTTCCAATCATTTTTTTTATTTCATTTTCTGTCCTAACGATTCCCTCCTCTTTGAGGCTCTCTGAAATCCCATCTTCTGATACAAGTCCTTGATCAAATCTAGATAGAAATTCCAAAAAAACCTCATCATAATTTTTTGAATATTCCAAAAGATCTTCAATTCCACATTTGTCGCATGATACGTGCATTTTTTTGTTGAATGTCTTTTGAATTTCTATTTTTGATTTGCATTTAGGACATGAAAATTTCAATTATTATCGAATATCTGAAAAATTGATGGAAATTTATTGTTTGATTGATTTTCATTAGTGTTTTCACGACATTATTAAGATGGGAAATTATCTTCATTTCTAAAATTGAAAAAGATCCAGTTGAACGAAATTTATAATCTAAATTGCATTGAAGGGATGAAATCTCTTCCAAAAAACAAGATAGATCTAGTAATCACCGACCCTCCATTTGCTATTGATTTTAAGGCAAAAAAGGCAAATTATAACAGAATATCCTCAAGAGTAATCTCTGGATATAATGAAATCAAGCCTGAAGATTATTATGATTTTACATATTTTTGGATGAAAGAAGTGTTTCGAGTTTTAAAAGAATCAGGAAGTATGTATGTATTTTCAGGTTGGAATAACCTCAAAGATATTTTACGAGCAATAGATGATGTTGGATTTACTACCATAAATCATATCATTTGGAAATATCAATTTGGAGTGGTAACCAAAAAAAAGTTTGTAACTTCTCACTATCATTGTCTTTACGTATGTAAAAATGATCAAACAAGAAAATTTTTCCCATTTTCCCGATACAAAAAAGAAGACAAAACTAAGAATGGCAGAAGTCTTCATTATAAGGATAAAGAAGATGTCTGGGACATCAAAAGGGAATACTGGACTGGAGATGAAAAAACACCAACCAAACTTCCATCAGAAATTGTTGAAAAACTACTACAATACTCTAGCGAGAAAAAAGATGTCATAATGGATCCCTTTTTAGGTTCGGGTCAAGTGGCGGTCGTAAGCAAAAATATGGGTCGACGATATGTTGGATTTGAGATTGTTCCAGACTATTACAAATTTGCCAAAAAAAGACTGGACAAGAATTTGTATAGAATAAAAAAATCTAATTAGTTTGGTTTTTGGTTTTCAGGATCGTCAATCTTTTTTTGACCCATTCTATCTGAAATTGTTTTTTGTAATTGTTCATCTGTTAATCCCTCAGTTCTAATTCCAAGCGATTTGGCAATAATTTCATTTTTTTGTCTTTTACTTTCTACAGGCCCTGAAATCTCAACACTATCATGGGATACTTCTTTTAGCTGGTTTTGCACATCTACTTTGGCCCTGTTGTATTCGTTAACAACCTTTCCAAGTTTTCTAGCGGCTCCTGGCAAATGCCCTGTTCCTAAAAATAGAATCAACACTACAAAAATTATGATTACCCATTCACCTCCAAGGATATTCAGAGAATGTTCAATCATAGTATCAAATGTCCTTATTTGAAATTAAACGTAATGTTTTTCAAAGAAATTGTCTATTTTCAAATACTAGGAGTATGTTTTGGCCCTAGTTTTTTCTGAATAAAATTACAAGGCCAATCAGTCCACGCTCAGAATAATTGGAACCAATTACATTTTTTGCAAAACGGGTAATATTGGTCCATGAAGCCCATAAGATATCCCAATAATCAGACCTGTAATGTTTACAAGAATTAACACCGTGTTCATTTGTATGCGGCAACCATTATTGCTCCGCCCATAAGATCTTTCTCAAATTCCACTCGTGAGAATTTTTCTAATAACAATTCTTCTAGTTTTTTATTTTTAGGCCATCTTTTGTAGGTTCCATACAGTGTGGCGAATTTTAGTCCGAGTCTTCCTCCTGCAATAAGGGCCAATATTGGAAGGATTGTCCTAAGATAAAATGAAACTCCGAACCTGATAAAAGTCTCATCTGGCTTTCCCAAATCCACAATTACAAATCTACCTCCTTTTTTCAAAACTCTATGGATTTCAGAAATTGCAATTCTAAGATTTATTGCATCTCGAAGTGAGTATCCACATAAGACTGCATCAAACTCATCTTCTCTGAATGGAATATGCTCAAAGACACCATTTGCCATGTCGGGAGTTTTCTCAAAAAATGTTCCAGTGTTCTTCAACATCGGAACAAGAGGATCATACAAGGTAATTGAAATATCTCCATTACAAATGTTAGATGCTGTCTTTGACATATTTCCAAATCCAGAACCTGCATCAAGTATTTTGTTTCCTGGAAGAACACGGCCCTTTATTCCTCGATTTCTATGCTCTACATCCTTACCAAGTGAGATGTAAGAATTTACTTTGTCGTAAACTGGAATTATTTCACGCAGTACTTCGAGTACTTCTCCCCAATAACTTCCAAGGCCCATTAACTAATCATCTCTGAAAAAATGATGTTGCTAATTTCAAATCTATGATGCTGCAGACTATTATGCAGTAAACTTTGATGCATTTTGAGAATAATTTTTTAAATCTGATTCAGATACTTTTTCAAAAATTTTGTTTTTACTTGTAACTTTAGCCATCTTTACATAATCTACTCCTTCTTTCTTTTCTGCTTTAAGATTAATTGCTGCAATTGCAAGTGCTGCTGCATCTTCAAGGCTCATATCTGCATTGTAGTTTTTCTCCAAAAATGAGTTTACTTCTTCAGCACCTGCTCCAATTGCTATTGCCGCATATTGAACAAATGTTCCACTAGGATCAGTTACGTAGATTGATTCACCTTTTTGATCAACTCCTGCGATAATCAAAGCAACTCCATTTGGACGTACTCCTGAATATTGAGTAAATTGGTGAGATTGGTCTGCAAGGTGTTTTGCAACTGTCCCAACTTCCACTGACTCGTCGTACGTCATTTTGTTACCTTGCGAGAATAATCTTGCATTATCCACTTGGACTCTGGCATCTGGAATGTATCCTGCTGCTGCAACTCCGATATGAAAATCTACTTGGAAGATCTTTTGGGTTACATTACTTGTTTGAAGTGTTCTTGGCTTTTCTTCTACAGCCATGATGACCCCTTCCTTTGTTCTAATTCCAAGGGCTAAGGTTCCACGCTTTACTGTCTCTATTGCATACTCTACTTGGTAAATCCTGCCATCTGGAGAGTACATTGTGGGTGTCATATCGTAGCCACGTGATGCCATCATGATATGTCGAGTTCCTCCTAAGTCAATTTAAGGGTAATTATCTGGACTTGAATGGTAATAGATATGGAAAAGATTTGGAAATAGGGTTTTAAGCAAAAAAACTCTCTATTGTATAAGGGAAAATGAGCACACAACAACTCTTAGAATTCAAGGAAATCATTAGATCAAAATCTGAATCCGAACAAAGAAAACCAGATAAGGAGACTCGAAAGTTACTGTTTTACCTCTTTACAAGTACAAGGGGTGGTTTTACTCGACTCCGAATAATTATGCTCTTACTTGAAAAACCCCTTAACACTCACCAGCTTTCCCAAGACCTTGGTCTTGATTACAAGGCAGTCCAACACCACCTGAAGGTTTTGCAGAAAAACAATATGGTCCAAAAAATTGGAGACAAATATGGTGCCATTTATCACCTTTCAAACTTTTTAGAAGTAAATATCCGTGCCCTTGATGAGGCAATTGACAAGCTAGAACGCAAAATGAACCACAAAAAAGTCTACATCTAAAACAATTTCTTTTTTAGAAACTTTATCTTAAAAATAATATGAAAAATCTCGAGATGGTGGATTGTGAAGTTTGTGATTGTTCTGTAAAAAAATCTGATTGGAATACTCATGTAAAAACAGATCAACATCAAGAAAAAGCACTAACACAAATCATGGAAGATAAATTAGGAAAAAATAGACTCGCTGAAACAAGAACTGAAACAGTAGAGTTCTTAGAAGAGTTAGAACAAGAATTTGACAAAAAACAAAAATCTTAATTTTATGACTTGATACTATTGAAGATTAAAGATATTTTTATTTGAAGATTTGCTCTTCTAATAATTCATCGTATTCTTCTACCATTCGCATTGATAGAATTATACTGGGAATTGTAGGCTCTCCTTTGGGGTTAAATGACTCTAATCCTAATCCGTCAGATACATCTTCAACACTCATCATAACTTGAATTGTATCTTCTCTGAAAAGAGGAATCATTGACTGATTTACGATGACGTCTTTAATAGAACCATGATGAAGTATTGTTCTAACATTGGAGTTTGGGACATCTTCTCCATTCTTCCTTAACCAAATATCGATATATCGTGGCTCGTTTCCTTTTTTTCTACCAACTTGAGGGGCAGCCATGATGAAATAAAGTCCTGACCTTTTAATCCTGATTACCGAATTGTCTTTTGATGTAAAGTGCTCAATGCCAGTAATGGCGTCGTTTACGTTAAGGGAAATCGGTGTTGCTTCTTTTGCTTTCTTTGGTCTTTGATCATGGTTGCAAGACAATTGGGCAAAATCCCTTATCATAACTAAAACAATTTTTGCGTGGTTTATAAGCTATTCGTAAACCATTTTATAATTTTATTATCTTCTTAGAAGATTATTTTTTCTTTCAAAGAAACATACTTAAATAAACAATAATCAAGAAAAAAACGATTACCTTGGTAAAGTTTGGCGCTGATCCATTTGCAAACGCAACTCAGCAAGTCAATGACGCATGTGATGTTCTAGGAATTAAAGATCAAGGTCTTAGACAATATCTTGCAATGCCAAACAAAATGCTGCGAGTAAAAATCCCAGTAAAAATGGACAATGGAAAAATTCGCATATTTACAGGTTTTAGGAGTCAACATAACAACGACAGAGGTCCATACAAAGGTGGAATAAGATACTTTGATCCTGAGGGTGGAGTCGAGTATATGGAACGGGAAGTAATGGCACTTTCTTCTTGGATGACTTGGAAAACTTCAATCGCAGGAGTTCCACTTGGTGGGGGAAAAGGCGCTATTTTCATCAATCCTAAAAAAGAAAAACTAAGCAAAGGTGAGATGGAAAGATTAACTAGAAGATTTGCTTTTATGATTTCAGAAATTATCGGACCTCAAAAGGACATTCCAGCTCCTGATGTTTACACTACTGGAAAAGAAATGACTCAGATAATGGATACTTTTGGAAAACTTCACGGAAATAAGCATCAACCAGGAGTTATTACAGGAAAACCAATTCCAATGGGTGGTTCTTTGGCAAGAAATGTTGCAACGGGATTGGGAACTGCTTACTGTGTAAGAGAAGCAGCACAAGAAATCGGTTTGTCATTACGTGGTGCAAAGGTTGTTCTACAAGGTTTTGGAAATGCCTCTACATTTGCAGGTGAATATCTTGAAAAGATGGGGTGTGTTATCATAGGCGCATCTGATTCTAAAGGTGATATCGTTAGCACAAAAGGAATGAAAATGAAAGATCTTGAGAAATGGAAGGCTAAGAAAGGTACGGTAGTGGGATTCCCAGGCAGCACCAAAGTAACTACGGAAAAACTACTAACCACTAAATGTGATATTTTGATTCCTGGGGCATTAGAAAATCAAATTGATGCTAACATTGCAAAGAAAATAGATTGTAAAATTATTGGTGAATCTGCAAACGGACCAACATTACCAGAGGCTGATCCGATATTGTTTAAAAAGAAAATAATTGTGGTCCCAGATATTCTGGCAAACGCAGGTGGTGTAACAATCTCTTACTACGAATGGGTTCAAAATAACATTGGCCAATATTGGGGATTTGTACACGTTGCAAAACTTATGGAAGAACATCTAGTTACGGGATTCCATGATGCCTATGAATTAAGCAAGAAAAAGAAAATAGACATGAGACGTGCATGTATGGCTATCGCTGTAAAACGTGTAGTTGAAGCCTTTGAGCTCCGAGGCATCTGGCCTTAGATAAAATAAGACTCGTAACAAGCTAGTTGTTCAATAAATCTGATTTTTCCTTTAGTTATTGATGTCAGCTTTCGCTTGAATTTTAAATCTACGTTTGTTCTTCTTTGCAAAAGTTGAATTGTTTTTCCAGTGAGGTATCTACCTTTTCTGTCTCCATCAAAAAGTATGATTAAGTTTTCATATCGAGCAGCAAAATCTACAAAGTTAATCATTCCACCGAACTTGTGAAATTCTAAAACTTTTCCAGAAAAGCCAATTTTTCTCAAAGCAGCAACGTCTCTCTTTCCTTCAACAATGACAACACTTTGTTTCATTGAATTTAGGTCTGAAACAAAATTATTAATTTCGGATATCTCTTGCTCGGTAACAAGCATAATGAAATTATTGCCTTAACATATTAAGCACTTTTGCTCAAAATGAATTATGTCTGATGTGTTGTTCGTACAAAACACCCGTATAGAGGGTTCTGGATATCTTGGAGATTTGATAAAAGAAGATGGGTTTAGCACACATTCCGTTAATGCAAAAACAGAAAATTTACCAGAAAAGGAATATTCTATGGTTATAATTTTAGGTGCACCCGAAAGTGCAAATGATGACTTTCTGTATTTACAAAAAGAACAGGAGTTAATTAAAAAAAATGTAGAAAAGGAAACCCCGTTACTTGGAATTTGTCTTGGTTCTCAACTAATTGCTAAAACATTTGGTGGGCAGGTGTATTCAGGTCCAAAAAAAGAGATTGGATTTTACAAAGATTTGGTTGCAGAGCCAAATTCGAACCTATTTTCTGGATTTGAGAATCCTTTTACTGTTTTTCATTGGCATGGAGATACTTTTGATTTACCTGATGGTGCAATTCGACTTGTTCATTCAGAAATTTATCCTAATCAGGCATTTCAATACAAAAGTGCGGTGGGACTACAATTTCATATGGAGGTAAATGAAGAGATGGTGAATCTCTGGTTAGATAACACCGAAGAAAAACTTCGTCAAATTCCTTACATTAATCCTGACAAAATTAGATCTGACATTGATGAAAATATTTCAATTGTAAAAACCAATATGGAGAATTTTTACAACAATTTCAAATCTTCATTTCATCTTTGACCAAAGTTTAATATACTGAGTTTTGATTTCATCGATCGAACGATGGCTGCAGTTAAGAAAATTTTTGATGAAATTATCCAAACTGATCACAAAGTCATCACAGAAGAATCATCAAAATCTATTCTCAAAACTTATGGTGTTAAAGTTCCACCTTATGCATTAGTAACTTCTGCAGAAGAGGCTGCAAAACAAGCAAAGAAAATTGGTTTTCCACTTGTAATGAAAGTAGTATCTCCACAGATTTTACACAAAACTGATGTTGGTGGCGTAAAAGTGGGATTAGACAATGTCAATGATGTAAAAAAAACATTCACTGACATGTATGGACGCCTTTCTAAAAAGAAAGGTGTCAATGTTAAAGGAATCCTTCTTGAAAAAATGGTTCCAAAAGGTGTTGAGCTAATTGTAGGTATCCAAAACGATTCTCAATTTGGTCCAATCATTATGGTGGGACTGGGTGGAATTATGACTGAAGTAATGAAAGATGTTGCCTTTAGAATGCTACCGATTACCACTTCTGATGCGAAGTCAATGTTAAATGAACTCAAAGGATCCAAACTTCTCAAAGGCTTCAGAGGAAGTGAGCCAATTGACACTAACATGGTGGCAAAAATGTTAGTAAACATTGGAAAATTAGGCGTAGAAAATGCCGATTACATTAACAGTATTGACTTTAACCCTGTAATTGTATATCCAAAATCCCACTTTGTAGTAGATGCAAAAATTATCCTAAATAAAGAGAAAAAGAAAAACTCTATCTCAAAAGCAAAACCCAGCATAGAGAACATGGAGACATTCTTTACTCCAAAATCTGTTGCATTAGTTGGGGCATCAGGGACACCTGGAAAGATTGGAAATTCTATCTTAGACAGTCTTGTAAATTATGATTTCAAGGGAAAAGTATATCCCATTAACCCCAAGGCTGATAAAATCTTTGGACAAAAATGTTATCCTGCAGTTTCAGCAATCCCGGGAAATGTTGACCTTGTTGTAGTTTCAGTTGATTTATCTATGACTCCTCCGGTCTTAGAGGATTGTGCAAAGAAAGGAGTCCACAGTGTAGTAATTGTATCTGGTGGAGGAAAAGAGCTTGGAGGAGAGCGTGCAGCATATGAAGCTGAAGTAGCAAGATTATCTAAAAAACACAAAATCAGAATAATTGGTCCTAACTGTATTGGCATGTTCAATGCTGCGAATCGTCTTGATTGTGCATTTCAGGGACAAGAAAGAATGGTTCGTTCAAAATTAGGCCCTGTTGCATTTTTCTCACAAAGCGGTACTATGGGAATTAGTATGCTTGAAAGTGCAGATGTGTTTGGTTTATCCAAGATGATTAGTTTTGGTAATCGTTCTGATGTTGATGAAGCAGATATGATTTGGTATGCTGCAAATGATCCTCAAACTAAAGTAATCGGATTATACGTTGAAGGATTTGGTGATGGTAGAAAATTCATTAATGTCGCAAAACGTGTAATGAAAGAAAAGAAAAAACCTGTGGTAATTTGGAAGAGTGGAAGAACTGAAGCAGGAGCAAAACAAGCAGCTTCACATACAGGTTCTCTTGGAGGCTCAAATGCAATCATAATGGGTGCATTCAAGCAAGCGGGAATTATTTCAGTTGACAGTTATCAAGAGCTTGCAGGTGTCTTAAAGGCACTAGCTTGGCAACCTGCTGCAAAGGGTAATCGTGTTGCTATGACTAGCAATGGTGCTGGTCCAATGATTGGCGGAATTGATCAATTAGAAAAATTCGGTCTTACAATAGGAAAACTGTCTCCGCAACTTCTCAAAAAAATGAAAGCTCGATTCCCACCAGCTGTTCCAATTCATAATGGAAATCCAGCAGATGTGGGTGGTGGTGCAACTGCAGATGATTATAGATTTGTTATTCAACAATTCATGGATGAAAAAAATATAGATATTGCAATGCCATGGTTTGTCTTCCAAGATGATCCTCTTGCAGAAACAATAGTTGATTATCTTGCTGATTTCCAAAAGAAAAGAAAGAAACCTCTTTTAGCTGGAGGAAATGGCGGCCCATACACTGAAAAAATGATAAAATTAATTGAGAAACATAATGTCCCAGTTTATCAAGATCTTAGGACTTGGGTTGCAGCTGCATCTGCACTTCATCAATGGGGAAAAATTTCTAAAAAATAGATAACATTTAAGTCTCGCATAACTTCGTCCAATATTATGTCACTAGTTACTACATCAACTTCTGATGGCATTTGTACAGTCAAAATCAACAGACCTGACAAACTAAATGCCATGAACACAGATGTTGCAAAAGAACTCATCAAAACTTTTGAAAATCTCAACCATGATGATTCTGTTAAGGTAATCATCCTTACTGGTGAAGGTGAAAAAGCATTCTCTGCTGGAGCTGACATTGAATACATGTCAAAAATTTCAGCTGATGAATCAGTAGAGTATGCACAAACTGGTCAGCTTGTAACTGCAACAGTTGAGCTAGTAAGGCAACCAACCATTGCAGCAGTAAATGGCTTTGCTTTAGGTGGAGGTTGTGAGCTTGCAATGTCTTGCGATATTAGAATTGCAGCAGATACTGCAAAACTAGGACAACCAGAAGTTACGATCGGTATTCCTCCCGGATGGGGTGGAACACAAAGATTGATGAGAATTGTGGGAATAGCAAAAGCAAAAGAACTTGTCTATACAGGCAAGATGGTAAAAGCAGAGGAAGCAAAGGAGATTGGATTGGTAAACCAAGTGGTTCCCTTGGCTTCACTACAAGAAGAAGCATTAAAGATGGCGCAACAAATTGCAGGAAACTCTACTATGGGTGTCCAGATGTCAAAAGTTGCAATCAACAAGGGAAGAAATGCAGATCTTGATACAGGACTTGCAGTTGAACTTCTTGCTTGGAGAAATTGTTTTACTCATCCCGACAGGGAAGAGAGAATGACTGCTTTTGTCAACAAGTCAAAAAAATAAACTACTCCCAATTCCCTTCTTATTTTCATTATTGTTTATTGAACAGTTAAAGATAAAAAAATACCAAAATTGATGAATTCTGTTACTATGAAAATTCAAGCCTAACACAATTTTTTGATTTTTATAAGAAATGCTTTAGAAACATGAATTAATATCCGACTGGATAAATATTATGTTAAGGGACATGGTCAAACCAAGGGAAATGCAGCAGAAAAGAGAGACTACTCGAAGTATTACCTACAGGCTTCCTGAATCTTTAATAAATGAACTTGATAGTGAGGCAAAGCAAAAAAAAATTTCTCAAAACGTTCTAGTTAAACAGATTCTTGAAAGATACATCCAATGGGATAGGTTCTCCGATAAGATTGGTATGGTTCCTGTCCCAAAAGAAATTCTTGAATCATTGGGAGAAAACCTTGATGGAAAAGATATTGATGAAATCATAAACGTAGTATTTCCAATTATAAAAAACAATGTCATGTACATTAAGGGTGGTTATGATTTGGAAAGATGCATTGAAACTTTTGAAGATTACATGAGGGCATCTGGAATGAATTCTGATCATAGGATCGATGGTGAGCTTCATACTTTTATCATACAACATGATTTAGGACTGAAATGGTCTGTGTTTACTGAGCAATTCCTAACCCAGATATTTCGTAACTTTGCTTCAGATAAGGATCTAAAATTTCAAACCACAGACTCTACCGTAATTTTAAAAGTTGCCCTAGGATCTGATTTTGATGAGCATCATTATCAAAGCTGAGATTAGCTTTAGTCATTGAAATATTTCTAACATTATATCTTATCAATGAATGCAACTAGAAGTACAATAGAACTGTGGATTAGACAAATAATAGATAATTCTGTCCTGTCTGTGAACTCTACTGTCCCTGCTTATGAGGTTGCCAAGCTAATGGAAGAATCCAAAGCAGGAGCGGTAATCGTGTTAGAAAATCATATTCCTGCAGGGATTGTAACTAACAAGGATCTCTCTGAAAAGATAATTGCTCACTCTTATCCTGCTGATACTCCAATTCGACGAGTGATGTCTTCTCCCTTGATTTCAATTTCACCTGGAACTGACATGAAAACTGCATCTGAACTTATGGCCTCGCGAAAAATTCGGAAACTCCCTGTTATAGAAAATGATCAAATTGTTGGAATGATAATTGCCTCAAATATAGCTGAGCCTAACTAAAATTTCTAAAAATTACGTGTTTTTCCTACATTACTAGTTGGTCTAGGGTGAAAAGCTTATTATAATTTGGAACGACTTTTTGAGATATTATGGCATCTGAACAAACCCAAAAGTTGATCACTGTCACTCCTAAAGCAGCTGAGAAGATTGTCGAGTTTATGAAAGAAGAAGCAGACAATCCTGAATATCTTAGAGTATATGTTCAAGGTGGAGGTTGCTCGGGTTTATCTTATGGTATGGGCTTTGAGAAAGCACCAGAAGAAGATGACTTGGTACTAGAGGAAAACGGAGTAAAACTTATCGTAGATAGTTACAGTGTAGATCATCTAAAAGGTGCAAATGTAGACTATATTGAAAGTCTTATGGGCTCAGGATTTAAAATCAATAATCCAAATGTGACAAAATCCTGTTCATGTGGTCACTCTTTTAGCACTGAATAATTCTGTTCTTTATTTTTCATTTTTTAACATCTCTAATGGATATTGAAAATGTTTTAAAAAACTACAAAAAATTACCACGCCTCTGCTCATATTCTTGCGATACCCTCATATATCGAGAAACGAAAACCCCTCCATGATAATTAAGGAGATGAAAAATTTATGCCTCAATCAGGAATTGTCAAATATCACGTTAAACTTTCCTATGAAGTTGATGGGCTCGTTGAAAGAGCAGACATAATCGGTGCTATCTTTGGCCAAACAGAAGGTCTGTTAGGTCCGGAGATGAACTTGAATGAACTGCAACGAGTTTCTAAAGTTGGACGTATTGAAGTTGATGCAAAATCAACTGCAAATACTACTAGTGGAACAGCCGTAATCCCTATGAGTACTGATATTGATACGTGTGCATTAATTGCTGCAGGGATTGAGAGCATTGATAAAGTAGGTCCATTTGATTGTAGTTTCAAACTATTGTCAATTGATGATGTGAGAGCGGCCAAAAAAGACGATATTGTAAAACGTGCAAAGGAAATCAAACAACGCTGGGCTACTAAAACCGTAAGTGAAGGCGAAGGGATGCTAAGAGATGTTCATGAAGGTGATTCTAGAAAACTCTCAACTTATGGACCATCTAAACTAACTTGCAGTTCTGGTGTTGTTGATTCACCATGGATTATTCTAGTTGAAGGAAGGGCAGATGTAATTAATTTACTAAGAGCTGGTTATGACAATGCAATTGCCATTGAAGGTGCAAAAATCGATGAGTCGATTAAAGAACTTTGTAAATCTAAAGATAAAGTAGTTGCATTCATTGATGGCGACAGAGCTGGAGGTTTCATCTTAAAGGAGCTAAAGTCTGTAGTTGATCTAGATTATGAATTACAAGCAGATACTGGTGTTGAAGTAGAAGAATTAACTCCACAAAGAATAGATGAAATTCTAAAACCAGTTAAAGATGAAATTAAAAGTGGCGGACCTGCTCCTCCAACTCTCCAAAAAGAAGAAGACAAACCTATAGCTGATTTAGCTTCCAAAGTCTTTCCTGACTTGAATGAAACTCTTGAAGCAGTTGCTTTGGATGGTGATCAAAAAGAAATCTTCAAAGTTCCAATTAGCGAGTTGGTAAGTAAACTTTCAACTCAAACAGGAATCAAATATCTTCTTCTTGATGGGATAATTACTCAGAGACTTTTAGAAGGTGCAAAAAACGCTGGAATTGAATGCGTTATTGGTCACAGAGTTGCAAAATTATCAAATTCTGATGGCTTAACTCTAAAAACATTCGGTGAGCTCGGCGTAGCATAGGGTTACTAAATGACTGAACTAAAAATTCAGCATATTCTAACCCTTACTCATCTTTTATCAAAAGGAGCAAAACACAACTTTGTTCCTATAACTACATCGTCTTTGGGAAAAAGTATAAAAAAATCTCAACAGGCTGCCTCAAAACATCTCTTGGAATTAGAAGAAAACAATTTCATTGAAAGAATAATCAGCGGTAGAAAAGTTTCTGTAAAAATCACTCCTAAAGGATACTCTGAAATGGTAAAACTATCAGGTGTCCTGCAAAAAAGCCTAAGCTCGTCACCTTCGAATGTCTTGCTAAAAGGCACGTTAGTTTCTGGAATGGGTGAGGGCGCATACTACATGTCCCTTAAAGGATACACTAAACAATTCAAAACAAAAATTGGCTATATTCCTTTTCCTGGAACATTTAATGTAAAGTTAGGAAAAAAAGAGTACACCGAAGCAATAAGACAATTTGAAGGAATGGATGGAATTCACATAGATGGGTATTCTGATGGTAAGAGGACTTATGGATGGGTAAAGTGTTTTTCTGCAAAACTAAACTCTTCAATTGACTGTCAATTAATTCGATTAGAAAGAACACACCATGATACATCAACAATTGAACTTATCTCAAAAAGTAATCTAAGAAAAACAGCAAATCTTGCAGATGGCTCCAAAGTTACAATCACTATTCCAATTAATGGAAAATGATCTAAATATCGTGTATATTTTCACCGTATTTTTTTTCTATAAAAGAACTTGATACTTCAGGAATAGGTGATTGAAGCCGTGCAACTGTAACATTTAGATTAATTTTTTTACATCCTTCTTTTATGAACTTCTCTTGGTGTGCTTGATCATATCCTAATGCTATTACTTGCGGACGAATCAGATCCACTGTTTTGAAAATATCTCCTTCATGACCTACTATGCTCAAATCAACAACTGATAGAGAATCAACAAGCATTTTTCTCTGTTCTTGGTTGTGTAGAGGGAGACGTTTTTTCATCTTTTCTGCAGTTTTGTCAGTTGCAATTACTACTATTAGGACATCTCCCAGATCTTTTGCAGCATTAAGTGTATGAATATGCCCTGGATGAATTATGTCAAAAACCCCTCCTGCCAACACTACTTTAAGCGAACTTCTTCCTAACTCTGTCAGTGTTTTTTTGTCTTTGTTAATTAATTGATTTGAAATACACTCTTCTATTTTTGAGTCAATCATCTCTGCGGTTATTCCGCCCTTTTCTTTCATGACATCTACTGGGTCTTTGCCATTTAAAGAGGCAACATACATTGATGATAAAATTAATTTCTCTATTGGTTTCAACTTTATTTTGTAGAATTGACCCTCTCTTTAATTCATCGATGATTACATCTTTGGATCAAAGCCTTTGGCTAATCTTAATGCATCAACCAAACCATCTGCATATCCAATGCTGAGTATCGCTACTTCGTCTTGACCGTCCTCTAGAAACTTTTCTGCATCTTGGATATACAACTCTGCATTCTCTAAAATTGAATGATATTCTTTTTGACCCTTATACTGCGGCTCAATCTCCTTTAGGGCCTCACGAACCATTGGGACGTATTTTTTCATCATTTGAATCGAAATCTTTTCTGTGTTCTCGGAATTGTCGGTGGGTTCATCAAGACACTCTCCTAGGATTTTCAGAGAATCTGATTCTGTAAAGTGAAGCCTGCCTGTAATAATTATGGTGTGGGGTGGCTTGCCAAAGTCCAATTTTTTGAGACTGGAAATTTTTCCTGACACAATTGATTGGTCGGCAAAACCAATCCTTGAGGCAACAACTGCATATGTGGCGGAGTTAATCACGTTTCTTTTCTGTCCTTTTTCAGTTTCTACTAGTCCTTGCAAGGCATCTTTTGGATCCAAGAAAAAATCCTTGTCCTGATTGTATTCTAAGAGTAAAACGGTATGATTTCCTTCTATGATATTCTTATAAATTACATAGTATGGAGTAGTGAGAGATTTCATCTCACTCATTATTGTGGCAATTCTTCCAACCTTGTAGAAATGAAGACCACATTCACCTATCATGGAAGTCAAAGAAGATGATGCATGAATCGATTTTGTTTTAATTTTCTCTTCAATGGCTCTTGTACGTAATTCTATGTGGGTTGTTGCAATGTAGGGGTCTCCATAAGAAAGAAGAACAACTTTTTTTCTTTTAGCATTTTTTAAAATTTCATTCCCATCTTCAACTAGCCATCTTTTTGCAGGTCGGAATTCTCCTTTAGTCATTTTTTTAATTTTTGACAAATCAGATTTTCCAATAGGGCTCGTGAACTGTTCCAAATATACAATATCTGCTTTTGCTAGCACTTCTTGAGCTTCAAGCGGTATGGATTTTACGCCAGAAATTCCAAGACCTATGAACCACAACATTATTGAATCTTCATTTTTCTATCGTGAAGTCTTTTCAAATGTTGCAAAGTTTTCTTTAGGATTTCAATTCCTCTTAGGTATTCATCGATTGATACCTTTTCATCTATTGTATGGGCCTCGTGAGGATCTCCTGGACCATATGTCACAACAGGGATGTTCCATTGATTTCCTATAACGTTCATGTCTCCGGTCCCTGTTTTTCGAATAAGTGTTGGTCTTGAGTGCTCTACATCCATAACTCCTAAGGTAAATGCCCTTACTATTGGGGAGTTATGTGGTGCCTCAAACGGTTCAGTTTCGTCTAGGATGGAGTAAAAAGCCTCTATTTGCCGCCTTTCGGAAATATCCTTAACCAGTGTTGCAATCTTTTGCTCCACAGTTTTACAATTCATGTCCACTGGAATTCTAATATCCATTGTGGCCTCACATTCTTTTGGTGTGACATTATGACTAGTTCCTCCCGTAATTTCAGTTAGAGTTGCAGTTAGTAGCATTCCTTTACTTTTTTCTTCTTGCCCGCCTTCCAGAGCTTTTTTGAGTTCAGATGTAAAAATCATAGATTCTTCAATTGCATTTTTTGAGAGCCATGGAGCACTAGCATGGGAGCTATCTTTGGCTGTAATCTTCAGATTGATTGCCAATCTTCCTTTGTAAGCTATCGTTACTTGTTTGATTCCACTGGGCTCGCCAAAAATAGCATAATCGATATTCATCTCTTTTTTTACCAAGTTTTTAATCCCAGTGGCATTTCCTTCTTCATCTACTGCGCCTACAAAAATTACTGTCCCATTGTTGTTTTGAATTGAGGCGGCTGCAAAAAGCATGGCCATGAGAGGTGCCTTTGCATCTGATGCTCCTCTTCCGTAAAGTGAGTCTCCTTCCTTTCTTACCTTTACTTTTCCCGGGACTACATCCATGTGGCCACAAAGAAGAATTGTTGGAGAGCCAGAGCCTTTTTTTGCTAAAATGTTTCCAACCTCGTCAATGTGAATATCTTCAAAGCCCAAATCATCACACTTGTCTGCCAGAAATTCGGCCATCGCTCTTTCATTTAATGATGGTGTATACAATCGAAGAGCTTTCTCAAGCATCTTTACTGCAAATCTTGGTGTTACTGTAAAATTAGTGTCCAATTCTTACTTGCCAAATTGCATTGCATAGTCAAGCATTAATGAAGGTATGTCCACATCGCATACCCTTACAGTATTTTTGTATTCTGTGGTATTATTTACCTCGTGAACAACCAATCCTTTTTCATCACTTTCCATTAGGTCAACTCCTACTATCTGACCTTGCACGGCATTCTTTGCCTTGATGCATATCTCTTCCATCTCTTTTGTGACTGGGCATGGGGTTGCAGTACCTCCCAGGGCCATGTTTGTCTTCCAATTTCCATCTCCTGACGTTCTATAGATTGCAGCAACAATTTTGTCTCCAACCATTATTGCTCTAATGTCTCTAGGAGGTCTTTTTACAAATTCTTCCAAATAATGGACTTGATAAATTGGATACATCTTTTCTCGGCTTTCTATAATTCCATCGGCAGAGTCTTTATCATTTAATTTTGAAATTAATCTTCCCCAACTTCCAACCGTTGGTTTGATTACTTTGGGATATCCTTGCAGATTAAGGGCTTCAATGGCTGCATCCTTGGAAAAGGCAACCGTTGCATCTGG
>JASFUC010000009.1:0-18181 GCA_050050475.1 Nitrosopumilaceae archaeon | reverse complement strand
TGCCATCATCTGTGCACACCATGACATCCCCTCAAACTGTCTGTCAGCAACAGCTAATACCACTTTGAATCAATACAATCCACACCAACACAACGCCAATCTCTCAGATTCAGCTGTTTCAGATGATCACTACACCAATGCCATCATCTGTGCACACCATGACATCCCCTCAAACTGTCTGTCAGCAACAGCTAATACCACTTTGAATCAATACAATCCACACCAACACAACGCCAATCTCTCAGATTCAGCTGTTTCAGATGATAATCCATTGAAATAATGTCAGTATTAGAGGAATAATACGACATATTGAGAAAATTTTTGATATATTTGTCTTTTTTCTGATTTTTCTAAAAATTTAGTATGGCTTATAAAATAAATCAAAGATTTACAATTCATGGGTCTTTTCAAAAGAAAGAAAGAAGATTCTCAAACAGAAACAAAATGTAAGGAATGTGGTACAGATTTGCATGATCCTGAGAGATTAAAGAGGCACATGAAAAAAGCTCATGGAAATGTTCCTGCCAAAAAACTTGATCCTTCTTCTGGGGATGGCGGTACCTGGTAACTTTGGAACTTAGCCATAGTCAGAAACTTGCATTAGGTTTTGGAGGTGCCTTTATGGTTGCAGGAATTGTCCTATCTACTCTGGTATTCCCATTCTGGAATTTCATCCGTGAAGATGCCTACGAGGATGTTGTAATACTGAATAATGATAATGGGATTTGTTATGTGGATACTTTAGATGGCGTTCCTAAGACTATCGAAAATTGTAACTTAAAGACTGGTGACAACGCAACTATAAGATTTGGTGAAGGTCTTGCTTGGGCTGAAATTGTTCAACCATAACAGCTGAAACTTATATCTTAAAATCCCATCTTAAAATCATGGAATGTGTTTTTTGCAAAATTTCTAGTGGTGAGATTCCTACTCAAATAATCACAGAAACTCCGCATTCAATTGCTTTTTTGGATGCATTTCCATTAACCAAGGGACACACTTTGATAATCCCCAAGAATCATCATGAAAAAATTCAACATTTATCCGCCGAAGAAAATTCTGATCTGTTTTCCACTGTACATAAAGTAATTTCCAAAGTTGATAAATTAACTGGAGCAACTTTGATGGCAGCACACAATGGAAAGGAGGCTGGGCAAGAAATCCCTCATGTTCACATTCATCTAGTTCCAAGAAGCCTTAATGATTCTGGAGGGCCAATCCATTGTTTATTTGAATCGACTCTGAATGTTTCAGATTCAGAAACAAATGAAATTTTTGAAAAACTGAAAGATTAAAATGGATATAGTTTTTCATTTGTGTCTTTATTCTCTACTCTGATTGCTTTTGTAGGGCAGGTTTTTGCAGCATTCATTATTTTATTTGCTCCTGCTCCTTTTTGATTAATCACCGAAGATTTTGGATTCATCTTGGAATTTTTATTTATTGCAAAAACATCAGGCGCAATTGTTTCACAACTACAACACCCAATGCATAAACTTTCATCTACATCCACAAACAGATTCGGTTGAACCCTAGGTTCTTCTGCTTTTTCAAACTCTCCGTTTTTTCCATCTGCCGTTACTCTTGCATTGTATTCTTCCCAAAACTTTTTTTCATATTCTTTCCAAAAATCTGGATCTCCTTCTTCAAACTCTTTTGTGAATCGACTCCAATCTTCTTCAGGTATGTTTCCTGGTTCTTGTCCTGGACGTGCCCCCCATCTTGGTTGTTTCTTGAAATCTTCTGTTCTTTTATCGTGTTTAGTGGCAGGGGGTTTTTTTCCTTCTTTGTAATGATTTTTTATAACATGATATGCTTCAGTTATTTTTTTGAATTGAATACCTTTCTGTTCTGTCGTGTTTTTGTCAGGGTGATACTCTAAGGCTAATTTTCTGTATGCTACTTTAATCTCCTCAAATGAGGAGTCGGAATCAACATTTAATGTCTTTAAAGCCTGATGAGTATTCACTAAATCTCGTAGATTCGTCATATGTTAAAAACAATTGCAGTATCTTTTAGTGTATTACTCAAGAATAATCTCATCATCTGCTTTCCATGCAGGATCTACAATACACAAAAATTTCAGATCTACCTCACCAGAATTTTCTAAAAATTGCACTGACATTGGAGGGACATACGCTGAATCTCCTTCGGCCACCTCAAAGAATTCCTCATTTACATGCAAAACCCCTTTGCCTTCAAGAAAAAAATAAACTTCTGAGGATTTTAATTTATGAGGGCGGGATTTTTTTCCCACTTTTAGTGTAAATTCTGCTAAACTAAACCTGATGCCATTTAGTGTATTATGTGGATGAAAATGTTGTTTTACAGTAGTCCCTTCAATTCCCGGAATGAGTGGTATTTCTGAATTTTTTTGAATAGACATCTATAAAATTTTAGTAACTTTTGATTTAAAGTCTGATTCATACCATGTAGTCTTGTATTCTGCATTTTTTTTTGGCAAAATATTGATTGCAATATGTGAAAAAGTTATTTTTTTATTTATAGAACCATGGGTGTGTAAGGTTTTTGAAGGAATGTATACTGTATCTCCTTCTTTGAGGTTAATTTTTTCCATTTTTTTTATTTTAAATTTTTTTTTACTTGTCCCATACCTTCTAAAAATTTCTAAACTTCCAATTCCTTTAGTTGCAATTAGTATCTGATTTCCATTATGCCAGTGCAGTTTTGTTTTGGCACCATTGTGAAAATAAACGTGATAGATTCCTTGTTCTTTTGATTTGATTTTTGAGGAAACATCTTTCATATTTACCTTGTTGGTAAACCACTCTGGATTGATTTTTCTCTGGTCGCCTGACAAATAAATATTAGATTTTTTCATTTTATATCCTTGCTAAAATCTTCTTTTTCTTTTCTTGGAATTCTTTTTCAGTTATCACTCCTGATTTTTTTAGGTTTCCTAATTTTTCTAATGTTTTAAGATCGTCTTCTGCAGAGGTTGCTGCAGCTTTTGCTGCAATAATACTTTCATTGATTTTGTCTTTTCCTTTTTTCTTAAGTGCTTCTCCCTCTTTTTCGGCTTTTTTTCTTAATTCTTTACTTGTTTTTTTTGCTTGAGTTGCAGCCAATTCTCCGAATTCTACTGCGTCATCTAAAATTTCATCTGCTTTTTTGATTCCTTCATCTATTGCTTTGTCTGCTCTTTTTAGAAATCTTTCAATATGTCCTACTTTTCTTTTATTTCCCATTGTTTTTAAAAATACTGTTGTTGTTTTATGCTTTTCCAAATTCTTACAAATTATTCATTTGATTTAATAGCAAGATTTCTTATTAGATATTGTAATTTTGACAGAAAAACCAGAATCCAAGATATTTGTTCTAAGAAAGTCATTGGATGACAATGAGGCTTCTGATATTATTGATGAAAAAAAGACCTCTAAATTCAAGTCCTTTTTAACCAAACCAAAAAAAGAAGAAGTTCACATTGACTCTATTGAATTATTTTACGAGTCGCTGTTAACGGTATCTGGCAGATATGTTGCAGACTATTACCGAAAGGCAATTCATACCATTTCTGTTGATTCCAATGTTCAAGAGGTTATTTTTGGAGGCGGGATATTTCCAATCAAAGAAAAATCCGCACTGAAAAAAGCTTTTGTTGGAGATAGAGGCAAAAACAAAATTGACATTCCTCTTGAAGAACATGTTTTCGTAGAAGAAGAAAACGAATTAGTTTTTGACCACAATGGGAATGAAGTAGATATCCATTACAAAACTGATTCAAAATCTATTGAAAATTATCCTGATAAAATACTTGAAGACAATTCTGTTAATGTAAAAAGACCTGAAATTAAATACGATTCTGCAACTCAAATTTTAAAAGAGTCTCTAAAGAGCCCCTTGGAAAAGGATATTCGAGATCTAAACGAAGAGTTCTCAGTAGAAGAAATCGCTGAAATTTATATTCCAATTTATGAGGCGAGGTTGACTGGTCCTAAAAACAAAGTTGGTTTGCTAAGATTAGATGCAGTGACAAAAAAAATACTTTAAAGTTTGACTAATTTTCTGAATTGTTCATTATCATGTAATCTTTGAAATATTCTTTCTTTCTTTGCCCATTCTCTTATCGTTTTACTATCCATTGAAACAGCCTTTCTAAGTAAATCTAGAGACTCTTCATGTTCTCCAAGAGCTGCCTTGCTTCGAGATTTAGCATAAAGAATTTTGAGGTTATCTTTATGTTTTGATAGAATTTGGTCAAAAATTTCTATGGCTTTTTCATGTCTCTCTAACTCTGCCAATTCAATACCTTTGTGAAAAAATGCGTCGATATGAGATGGATACTTTTTGTAAACACTTTCAAAGCAATTCAAAGCCTCCTCATGTCTTTTCATTTTACCAAGAACAATCCCTTTGTAAAATGCAGCATTTGGTTTTTTTGAATCTACACGTATTGCTTTGTCCAAAAATTCCAAGGCTTCATCGTATTCTTGAAGCCTATCAAGGAGTACTCCCTTGTTAAAATAAGATGAGCTATTTTTGGGGTCTGATTCTATTGCTTTGTCATAACATTCGTTTGCAGCTTGTGTGTCTCCCATTTCTGCCATGGCGATACCTTTGTTGTTAAATGCCTGGGAGTCTTTTGGATTAATTTGTAAAAGTGTATCAAAACAGGTTACAGCATCTCCGTATTTTTTTATCTGATTTAATGCTAATCCTTTGTTAAATATTGCAGATGTGTTTTGAGGGTCTTGTTTGATGACTTTGCTGAATAAGGAAATGGCTGCTTTTGGTTGGTTTTTCTCCATCAATGACATTGCATGGTACAGCAAATCTTCAGAGTCTTCTTTTGATCCAAATAATCTCATATTTTCTCTGAAAATGATATCTGTAATGAAAGTTTAGGTGATTTAATTTTATTTGATAAAATTCCTAACTATTCATACTGGAAGTTTAAATACATATGAAATTCAACAAAATTTGCAGTGTTAAGAACAATCTTAATTTTGTTGGTTTTATCTTCAATTTCATTTTCAAGTCTTAATGCCTTTGCGCAAACCGAATTTGACTCACAAGAGATAGGTCTTCCTATGCCGATGATAACAATGAGTCCTACGTCTGGAGGGCCTGGAACTGAAGTTGAAATTTCCGTTACTGGAATGCCTTCTATCCAAGAAGAACATGATCCAAGAATAGAGTTTTTCATTTACATGCCATTTTTAGAATCAATTGGAGGAAATGTTCCTCAAACTTGTGGCGGTGATTACTGCTTTGCCTTGTATTCATTTGATGATGTAGGCGCCAACAAGTTTGCTCCTAAAACAATTTCTTTTACCCTTTTTAGCACAACCAATCCAAAACCAACTGTTGAAGCCGGTGGTTGGAATTCAGTTTGTGATCTAAAAATTAATGGAGTAACAACTGAAAGATATGGTAATACTTGCATTGACCAAGATCAACCTCTTGGAGATTATGAAATAAAGTTTGGATGGGGGATTCAAACCTCGGAACTTTATGATGTACGAGAAACTCTAACCTTCACTGTTACAGAAAAAGAGTTCGTTGAAGAAGACAGAGAATTAGATGAAGACGAACTGGCAATGAAACAATATGAAGAAGGATTGATTTCAGAGTCAGAATTTGAAAAAAGACTTGCAGACTTAGGATATGATGCTCAAAAAATACGCCAAGCGAAGGCTCTAATTGGAAAACTTGAGCATCAAGAAGGTTTTAAGACTCCTCTCAAAGGCCCAATCGCAATTCAAGGCACTGATTATGAGTTAACATATACAATTACTGGAGGGGTGTTAAGACAAGTATCTCCTGATCCAGAAGCAGGATCTTTGATCATAAACGTTGATTCTATTTCAAATGGGACTTTGTTTATCCAATTACCGAGAGATGTGATTGACGCAAAGTTTGGTGAAGAAGACGATGACTTTTTTGTTTTAATCGATGGATTAGAAACTCCATTTGATGAGTCAAAAACTGTAAATGAGAGAACCTTGACCATTCCATTTCCAGCAGGCACTGAAGAAATTGAAGTAATTGGAACTATTGTGGTTCCTGAATTTCATACTATTACACTCCTGATTTTAATGGTTTCCGTGGTATCTGTGATAGTAATATCAAAAACAAAATCTGGTCTTAATTTGAAAATATAATGAACAACAGTTTAGAATTCAAAGCTCTCTGATGCCTTAACCATTTTTTGGATGTCGTGTTTTGTATGTGCTAAAGAAATGGCACCTAGCTTCCCAGGTAAAAAGAATATTCCATCACTAGCTATCATTTTAAAATGATATTTATGCAATAATTTTGAATTGCATTTTGCAGCATCCGAAGAATTGCTAATGCTGGTAATTCCATTATCAGTAAAATGAGTCATAAACAAAGAACCTTTGCCTGTGACTATTACTTTATCTCCAAAAGTTTTAGACAATTCCTTTCTTGCCGTTTCTCCTAACTGGTTGAGCTTGGAGTATATTGTATTGCTGGAATTTTTAAGCTCACTTAGTGTTGCATGACCTGCTACCATTGAGGATGGGTTGGCAGAAAATGTTCCTCCTCCTACATATGATCTTTCTGACTTTTTCTTTCCAGTAGTGTCGGCATACTCCATTACTTCTTTTTTACCACACATTACTCCTATTGCCATTCCTCCACCGACAATTTTGCCAAGGGTTACAATGTCTGGATCTAATTTCATTGTGGGATACAAACAACCAAACCTGAATCTAAACCCTGTAACGATTTCATCTAAAATAAACAACGATTTATTTTTGTGAACAAATTCTTGTATTCCTTTTAGATAGTCCGATGTTGCAGGGATACATCCACCTCCTCCCAACACTGGCTCGATAATAACTCCTGCTAAATCTTTGGAAACTTTTTTTAGAATTTTTATGGACTTCTCTAAATTGTTATATGGAATTGATACAATTTTTTCTTCATTAATCATACCGCTGCTTTCTGATTCTCCAAATGGCCAATTGACTGATTTTAGTAAATCTGAGGTATATCCGTGCCATCCTCCCTCTATCTTTGCAATTATTTTTCTTCCTGTTAAAGAACGGGCAAGTCTAACTGCATACATAGTAGCTTCGGTCCCTGATGTTACATAACGAATCTTCTCAGCCACTGGAACTGCCTTAGAAATCATATCGGATAATTTTATTGTCTGCTCATTTACAGTACCATACATCCAACTTTTTTTGATCTGATCCTGTAGGGCATTTTTTACATTTTTTGGACCGTGGCCTAGAATCAAACTCCAATGACCCATCCAGTAATCTGTGTATTTATTATCATCAACATCTATCAGACTTTTTCCAGAGGATTTTTTTACAACAAAGGGATAGGGTTCATAGAATCTTATATTATGACTTACTCCATTGACATGTAATTTTGAAGATAATGCAAATAACTTTGCAGATTTTTTAGTCTTTTTTTTATATTCTGAAATTATGTTCATTTTCTATCCTTCTTTGTAATTAATTCGGGCTATAATCTAACCAAAGATCGGTTTCTTTAGGCATGGTTTATATGTATTTGAAAAGTCTCTCCTTCTGCATACGTAACGCAATAGGCGGCGCTTGTGATGAAGTATGGTATTATACCATTTTGTGATTCATGGGCCTCCAGTTACGCATACAAAATGAGGATTTGATCAAGTGATCAAATCTGAGATGTGAAGATTATGTGCATCCGTCAATTCCAATTTAGTACAAATGTACTTCAATAATCAAAAAATCAGAATCCGGTTGATCCTGCCGGACCTGACTGCTATCGGATTGATACTAAGCCATGCGAGTCATTGTAGTAATACAAGGCAGACGGCTCAGTAACGCGTAGTCAACCTACCCTATGGACGGGGATAACCTCGGGAAACTGAGAATAATACCCGATAGAACATTATGCCTGGAATGGTTTATGTTTCAAATAATTTATTGCCGTAGGATGGGACTGCGGCCTATCAGTTTGTTGGTGAGGTAATGGCCCACCAAGACTATTACAGGTACGGGCTCTGAGAGGAGTAGCCCGGAGATGGGTACTGAGACACGGACCCAGGCCCTATGGGGCGCAGCAGGCGAGAAAACTTTGCAATGTGCGAAAGCACGACAAGGTTAATCCGAGTGGTTTCTGCTAAAGGAACCTTTTGTCAGTCCTAGAAACACTGATGAATAAGGGGTGGGCAAGTTCTGGTGTCAGCCGCCGCGGTAAAACCAGCACCTCAAGTGGTCAGGATGATTATTGGGCCTAAAGCATCCGTAGCCTGCTTTGTAAGTTTTCGGTTAAATCCATACGCTCAACGTATGGGCTGCCGGGAATACTGCAAAGCTAGGGAGTGGGAGAGGTAGACGGTACTCGGTAGGAAGGGGTAAAATCCTTTGATCTATTGATGACCACCTGTGGCGAAGGCGGTCTACCAGAACACGTCCGACGGTGAGGGATGAAAGCTGGGGGAGCAAACCGGATTAGATACCCGGGTAGTCCCAGCTGTAAACTATGCAAACTCAGTGATGCATTGGCTTGATGCCAATGCAGTGCTGCAGGGAAGCCGTTAAGTTTGCCGCCTGGGAAGTACGTACGCAAGTATGAAACTTAAAGGAATTGGCGGGGGAGCACCACAAGGGGTGAAGCCTGCGGTTCAATTGGAGTCAACGCCAGAAATCTTACCCGGAGAGACAGCAGAATGAAGGTCAAGCTGAAGACTTTACCAGACAAGCTGAGAGGTGGTGCATGGCCGTCGCCAGCTCGTGCCGTGAGATGTCCTGTTAAGTCAGGTAACGAGCGAGATCCCTGCCTCTAGTTGCCACCACTACTCTCAGGAGTAGTGGGGCGAATTAGCGGGACCGCCGTAGTTAATACGGAGGAAGGAAGGGGCCACGGCAGGTCAGTATGCCCCGAAACTCTGGGGCCACACGCGGGCTGCAATGGTAACGACAATGTGTTCCGAATCCGAAAGGAGGAGGTAATCCTCAAACGTTACCACAGTTATGACTGAGGGCTGCAACTCGCCCTCACGAATATGGAATCCCTAGTAACTGCGTGTCATTATCGCGCGGTGAATACGTCCCTGCTCCTTGCACACACCGCCCGTCGTTTCATTGAAGTTTGCTTTTAGCGAGGTGACGTCTAATTGGCGTTATCGAACTTGAGGTAAGTGACAAGGGAAAAGTCGTAACAAGGTGACCGTAGGGGAACCTGCGGTCGGATCACCTCCTTAGACAAGGAAATGTGCCGGGTGCGCATAATCTTCATGTCAATTCATCGATGCAATGCATCACGAAAGTGATGTATGAAGGATGTAGCAGGTTCTCTGCCAGGAGACTTGCAATGATCATCGTGCATAGTCGTGTAATATGTGGCTGAATTTGCCGGTGTAAAGACGCCAATAGGAGGATTGCTAGGCTTGAGGAGAGAAGAAGGACGTGGCAAGCTGCGATAAGCTCGGGGTAGGCGCACGCATCCTATGATCCCGAGATGTCCGAATGAGAATCTTACACTTTTGTGTACTCCATTACAATGGTGATGGAGATCGAACCGTGGGAATTGAAGCATCTTAGTACCACGAGGAAAAGAAATCAATTGAGATTTCCCAAGTAGTGGCGAACGAAAAGGAAATAGCCCAAACTGAATCCTTCGGGAGATGTGGTGTTTTGGTATGATAATATGGAATCCTGGATCCCAGTTGAAGTTATCTGGAACGTTATGGCATAGAGGGTGATACCCCCGTAAACGAAGTGTGAAGGGTCCTATTCATACCAGAGTAGTTGTCCTTGGTAGTGGGCAATGAATATGGGTGAAAGTAGCATCCGAGGCTAAATATCTCTCAAGACCGATAGTGGACTAGTACCGTGAGGGAAAGCTGAAAAGTACCCCGGAAGGGGGGTGAAAAGTGCATGAAACCTATTGGTTACAGACGTGCGTGGCATGGAAGGTGATTCTTTCAGATTGGAGGTTCTAGCAATAGAGCTAAAGATTTGATGTCCAAATCATCAGTGTCACGCGTTCCGTCTCGAAACACGGGCCAGGGAGCTAACTGTCATGGCAAGCTTAAACCCTTAAAGGTGAAAGCGAAGGGAAACCGAGTTCTCGCAACATTGTGAGGAGAAGCGTGTGAAAGTGCGTTAAGTCATGGCAGCTAGGCTAGAAGCCAGTCGATCTATTCCTGAGCAAGATGAAGGCGGGCGAAAGCCCGCTGGAGGTCTGAAGCAGTTCTGACGTGCAAATCGTTTGTGTGACTTGGGAATAGGGGTCAAAAACCAATCTAGACTGGCGCTCGCTAGTTCCAACCGAAGCGTCTCGCAGGGCGTGCTTTGTGGAGATAGTGTTTCCGGTAGAGCACTGATAGGGCGGCGCGGGGAAGAAATTCCTCACCGTCCATTCAAACTCCGAACGGATATACATCGTAGAAGCAAGGACACGGGTTCATGTGGCGTAAGGCTCATGACCGAGAGGGGTTTAACCCAGACTGAAGTTAAGGTCCCCAAATTTTTGCTAAGTGTCAAGCGAAAGAGTGTGTTCTCGCCAAGACAGCAGGGAGGTAAGCTCAGAAGCAGCTATCCTTTAAAAAGTGTGTAACAACTTACCTGCCGAGGGGGGATGCCTCAAAAACGGACGGGGCTAAAGCAAAGTACCGATACTTTAGATAATCATCAGTGGATGATTCGTGGTAGGTTGGCGTAGTGATTGGGTCGAAGCAGGGCGGTGACGTCCTGTGGACCGGTTTCTATTGCAGATCCTGGCGGCAGTAACAGCATAGTATTGTGAGAACCAATACCACCGTAAGCGCAAGGGTTTCCAGGCAATGCGTTATCAGCCTGGAGGTAGTCGATCCTAAGGTTTACCTCAACAGAGTAAATCGAATGGGAAACTAGTTAATATTCTAGTACCTTGCATGGAGCGTTTGAGCTATATGATTCGCTTTCGGATAGGGGTTGTATAACCATCGTTATATCTAACTGTTCGAGGGTTGGGGAGTGTCGTAATGACGAGAACCAATCCGAGACGGGAATGGCTCCGCGTTAGCGGAGTTTCCTTGAATCCAAGAGACCATGAAAGATTGTGTAGTTAGCAAAGTGCAAGCTCGTACCCAGAACCGACACAGGTGCGCTGGCTTAGAAAGCTAAGGTGCTACGGGTATACCGTATGGCGAGGGAATTCGGCAAAATAGTCCTGTAGCTTAGGTACAAGGGATGCCTGCAATCTTCATGAGGAATGGGGATCGCAGGTTGCAATTACAAGGGGGTCCCGACTGTTTAATAAAAACACAGGCGACTGCTAGTCCGAAAGGATTTGTATAGTCGCTGAATCCTGGCCGGTGCCGGTACCTAAAACTTGGGTTCAACCGAGCTAAGGGCCGGTTAACGCCGGGAGTAACTCTGACTCTCTTAAGGTAGCCAAATGCCTTGTCGGGTAAGTTCCGACGCGCATGAATGGAACAACGAGGGCCCCACTGTCCCCGCCTACAACCCGGTGAAGCCACATAAGGTGGACGAACAGTCCATCATCTTCCATCGGGGAGAGAAGACCCCGTGGAGTTTTACTGCAGCTTGTGCTTGTGGTATAGTAAGAATTGCACAGGGTATCTGGGAGCCATGCTTAACGTTCTCCGGGATGTTAAGAAGCAACGATGTAACACCAGACTCTTTTTGCAGTACCACTTATCCAGTGAAGACCGGAGACATGTGCAGGTGGGCAGTTCGGCTGGGGCGGCACCCCTTTGAAAAGATATCAAAGGGGCCCAAAGTTTAGTTCAAACGGGGCAGAAATCCGTTGAAGAGGGCAAAGCCAAAAACTAGACTGAATGGATTTCCAAACGCACGGAATTCATAGACGAAAGTCTGGCTTAGCGATCCTTCGTGTGCCCACTATTGGGGCCCGGAGGTGACAGAAAAATTACCCCAGGGATAACAGGCTCGTCGCGGGCGAGAGCTCCTATCGACCCCGCGGTTTGGTACCTCGATGTCGGCTTTTCCTATCCTGGTCCTGCAGCAGGGGCCAAGGGTGAGGCTGCTCGCCTATTAAAAGGGAACATGAGCTGGGTTTAGACCGTCGTGAGACAGGTCGGTCTCTGCCTGATGGAAGCGTGAATATCTGAGGGGAAGTTGCTCCGAGTACGAGAGGAACAGAGCAGCGTGGCCACTGGTTTACCGGTTGTCTGATAAGGCAGGCCGGGCAGCTAAGCCGTTTGGGCTAAGTGCTGAAAGCATCTAAGCACGAATCCCATCCCGAGACAAGATATTCTTTCGCAAGATGAAGGTCGGCAGCAGAAGACTGCGTTGATAGGAAGGTGGTGTAGATCACAAGCTTCGGCGAGTGATGAGCCAGCCTTTACTAATAGACCAACACATCGGTTCAGCCACTTACATAGAGACTATGCGCGATGAATTCATTTTACAATTCACAGTGAATGCAAATACACGACTGCACGATGAATTATTTTTAATTCCACCTAGCGAAAGCTATACACGACTAAATTTTTCAATATTTGATTTTAATTTGATTTCTAATACCAACTTTGAAATATCATAAATTTTCTGAAGAACTTGTGACTATTGCATACGTTTTACTCAAAACTGATTTGGGCTCTGAGGAAAATGTGATAGAGGAATTAAAAAAACTAGAGCAAATAAAACGAGTTGAAAGGACCTTTGGCGATTATGATATGATAGTAAAGATGGAAGCTGAACATATTGAAAAAATACGTGAAGTTATTGCTTGGAATATTCAAAAAATGGCCAAAGTGAGAGCCACTCGAACACTGGTTAAAAAAGATGAAAGTTAAACAAACTCTGATCTTATTTTCTTTTTTGATTATTGAATGATGTTTCTTCAAACTCTATGTCGTTTTGAAATTCATCGGGAAGACCAACCCACCATTCGTTTTTCTGAGTATCCGCCATATCTCAAGAAAAACAGATCTATGGTTGCTAATAGATCTGTTGGTTATTTCTCTAAAGTTTTAACATAAGAAAATATGACAAAACTTAATCTTTTTTGTAATTGATTTTATCGTAATCTTTTTCGGTGTTTTTTATTTTGATTATGATTGTATCACTAATTTTATTGAAAATTCTTTGACGTTTTTGATTAGTAAAAGCCAATCCTAGAATCATATCTATTGGCAACAAAAATGATTTCCCAAAACTGCTTATTGCTATTCCTATGAATGAAGGGGCTTTTCCCTCCAAATCAACTATTTTCAAATGAATTATCTTCTTTCCAATTGATTGGCCTGTTTTGTATTCTAAAATAATCCAATATCCAAAAAATACAATACTTGTAGGGAGGAAACTAGTTGCCTCTGAGAAAATCATTGTTTCACTCCATTCTAAATTATAGGTTCCATAGATTACTGCAAATATCATTGTTGAAACTGATGATATTATTAAAAAATCAATTAACCAAGCGATAAATCTGTCAGACCATTTTGCAATTACTAGTTCAGTGGAAACATCGCAGTTAGGTTCAGACACACCTTCTTTTTCCTTCCTAAACTAATAAAACATACTGATTTTTGTTTTAATTTTATCCCTAGAAATTAATAGTCTTGCACCTAAACCAATTTGAAAATCTTTTTGGTTACAATTAATCCCCTTGATGTTATTCTTTGGACTCTTCGAAGAAATGAGAAAGACGTTGTAAATCTTTATAATTCCCTCTCTCCGGTCATGCAGATTGCAACAGGTGGTTCTATGCTTAATTTTGGATATTGGGCAGAAAATACATCCGAACCGATTAATGCTCAAAAAAATCTATGTGAGATTTTTGGTGAGATTGCCCAACTTGCACAAGCTGAATCTGCTTTAGATGTGGGAAGCGGGCTTTCTGCCCCTGCACTGCTTTGGAGAGATCGATATGAGAAACTAAGATTGTTCTGTATAAACATCAATTACAATCAACTGCATTTCTCTGGCCCTCAAAGAAATTTGGAATTTTTTAATTCTACATCAACTGCATTACCGTTTTCTAACAATTCTGTCGATCGTGTTTTGGCTTTGGAATCTTCTCAACATTTCAAACCTTTTGAAAATTTCATATCTGAATCAAAGAGAGTGTTAAAAAAATCGGGACTTCTTGTTTTGGCACTTCCAGTAGTGCTTTCTGAGACTTCGATTAGAAATCTTGGAATTCTAAAATTTACCTGGTCTTCTGAACACTATAATTTGAATTTGATAAAGAAACTGATTTCATCTGGCGGGTTTATTGTAACGGATGAAAAACTTATTGGGAAATACGTCTATAATCCATTGGCCAATTATTATGTCAACAATCGGGCAACCCTTCGACAATCTATAGTGGAAAAATACCCTGATTTCGTGGAAAAAATTCTCCATAAATCAATCCTGAAAATGAAAAAGGCATCTGAAAACAAAATAATTGACTATGTAATCCTAAAATGCAAGTTGTGAATTTTATGCCTTTGATGACCTGTAATTATATGTTGTATTTTTGACAAAGTTTTTATTTTTGGGATTTTGATTTTTTCTGATTGTCAGGACAAAATGAATCTATAAACCAACTGTATGATGAAAAATGCAATATTCTCTTAAAAGAGCCAGAAATTAGATTTGCAGGGATAATTAACAAGGAAGGGCAACTTGTTTTGGGAGGTTTCAAAGAGGGGATTGTTCCCTACGAAAATGATGAAACAAAACTTCAGGCGTTTTACAACTTTGTCTCCAAGGCTTCCATAAGAAAAGAGTTTGATGAAAGCTTGGGACCCATAAACTATATTGCAGCTAGGCGCGATAAAGCAGTATTAGTAAGCTTTCCATTTCCAATATCTCAAATAGCTCTTTTGATTTCTGCAGAACCAAATATTGATATTGAAAATCTCGCAAAAAAAGTAGTAGAGATCTTCACCAATGTGAAATAATTTTTAAAATTCTTTTTCTTGGAATGGTTTTAATTTAGTTTATGCGGGAGTTATTGCATGAAAGCGACCTTTGCTGCTGGTTGTTTTTGGCATGTTGAAGATTTGTTTCGAAAAACAAAGGGTGTAAAATCTACAAAAGTTGGATACACTGGAGGTAATTTATCCAATCCAACTTATGAAGAAGTTTGTACCGATAGAACTGGACATGCTGAAGCTGTAGAAGTAGATTATGATCCAGATGAAATTTCATATGAAGAATTATTAGATGTATTTTGGAATAACCATGATCCGACCTCGCTTAATAGGCAAGGCCCAGATGTGGGGATACAATATAGGTCTTCAATTTTCTTCCATGATGAAACCCAAAAACAGATTGCCGAAAAGTCAAAAGAACAGTTGGAGTCTTCTGGAAAGTTTTCCAAAAAAATCGTAACCGAAATTAACCCTGCGCCAGAATTTTACAAAGCTGAAGAATACCATCAAAAATATTTTCAAAAACACGGAATTTCTTGAAATTACTTTACCACTAAAACTGGAATCTTGGCAGCGTGAATCACATAGTTTGACACACTTCCCAAAAACATCTCTTTGATTGATCCTCTCCCTCTAGAGCCGATAACTATCAAATTGAATTTTTCCTTTTTATTGTGAGCTAATTTAATAATATTGTATCCTGTATCGCCCCTCATCAATTTCTCTTTGAACACGATTCCGTTTTGAGCCGCCAGTACTTTTGCCTCTTCCATGAATTTTTTAATTTCATCATTAAGGGATTCACGGACAGATCCCACTCCCCTAAATTCCGAATGGGGAGGCTCATTTATCGAATAAACTCCTGTAATTGTGGCTCCAAATTGCCTAGCCACAGAAATCGCCATCTCTAACCCTCTTCTGGAATTTTTTGAACCATCCATAGGAACTAAAATTTTGCTTACTTGCTTTTCAATCATAGAATTATCCTTATTTGGATATTAAAAAATGTAGATAACATACTACCATTTCAAAAAATCAAAAAAAGGGATAAAAGGAACCGATCGCCAATTTTTGTAATATTTATCTAGTGAGGAAAGTTGACGCTAAAATGGTGCAAGAAAATTTCATCGATGTAGATGGTAATAAAATAAGATTTTTGGAGGCAGGTCACTCCAAGAGTACACTGGTTTTAGTTCATGGATTGGGAGCTTCTGCAGAAAGATGGAATAAAGTAATTCCTTTTTTTTCCAAGGATTATCACCTTGTAGTCCCTGATCTTATTGGCTTTGGTCTAAGTGATAAACCGCTTGTTGATTACACTACAGATTTTTTTTCGGAATTCCTAAACAAATTTCTAGAATCAAATGGGATAGAGGATCCTTACATCATTGGTTCATCATTAGGCGGTCAAGTAACTGCAGAATATGCCTCTAAATATAGAAACATTGAAAAACTAACCCTTGTTTCTCCATCAGGAGTAATGAAACAATCTACTCCTGCTTTGGATGCTTATATCATGGCTGCCCTTTACCCAAACGAACCGAATGCAAAAAATGCATTTGAAATGATGGAAGGATCTGGGGCTGATGCTGACCCTGAGATTGTTGAGAGATTTATTGAAAGAATGAAAATGCCAAATGCAAAAATGGCTTTTATGTCTACAATTTTGGGCCTTAAAAATGCCGAGATTATTACAAATAAGCTCCAAACTATTGATGTTCCAACCTTGATAATTTGGGGTTCAGACGATCCTGTGATCCCTCTAAAACATGCAGATGGATTTGTTTCTTCAATTAAGGATTGCCGATTCTTTAGAATGGATGGTTGTGGCCACACTCCATACGTTCAAGCCCCAAAAGAGTTTTCAGAAATTGTTCTTGATTTTCTAAAGTCTGATTAGATATGGTTAAATACAGATGAATACCATAGGTTACCAATGAGTGGTAATTATAGCCAATATGACCCTTCATCTATGTTCAAAGAATGGATTCAAAAAAGTGGTCGTGCACAGGCTGAATTTATTAAAAATTTCGGCTCATTAATGAATAGCCAAAGATCTCAGACATTCAATCCTCTAGAGACTTTAAAAACAATGTCTGATGCAACCAGAAGCACTCAATCTAATATTATGGAGAATGTAACTAGTTTGCAAAACAAGAGCATGGATACGATGTTCAACATTGGTCAAATGCTTCCATCTTTCATGAATTGGGGTGCATACAAAACAACGGTGGGCAGTGCCGGCCGAATCTCAATTCCCGAGGCCGAACGAAATGCCCTTGGCTTAGGAGAAGGAGACTTGGTTCAAGTCATTATCCTTCCTATAGGAAAAAAATCAGGTAATAAGGAGGTGAAACAATGAGTAAAAACGAGCAATCACAAAACAATCCAAAAGATGCATTTTCAATATATCAGCAAAACGTAGACAAGGTATTCACAAGCATTAAACAATCAGTACCACAATATCATCAATCAATTACCAACGTACAACAAGAATACTTGCAAGCATATGAGAACATGGTAGATTCTTCAATCACTTTACAAAAAGAATTTGCAAAAAAATCAGGTATTGCAGCAAATATTCCAGAAGCAACACTAAAAGTAATGCGTGATACTACTGAAGAATTTGTAAAGGCAGCTTCAATTCAAAACCAAATAGCCCTTGCAACAATTGATGCAACACAACAAAACATCAAGACCTTCAATGATAATGCAAAATCATTTGCAGATCTAAACAAGAACATCATGCAATCATGGATTTCAGCATTTACCACACGTAACAACTAGTGTGGTCAAACCAAATTTTTTAATTTTTATTTTATTTTTATGACCTTTCTAACAACCATTGGCCTAGCTCAGGAAGAACCTTTTTTTGTGACAATGAGCTTGCAATCATTCCTACATGTCCGGTTGGATACATTCTAAGGGTTTTATCCTCACTTCCTACCGCATAATGCAGTGGCATGCTACATTCAGGTGAGACTAGGTGGTCTCCAACTGCTACTTGTGTGAAAATTGGCATGTCGATTTTCTTTAAATCAATATGGCTATTGTTAACATACATTTTGTTTTGTATGAGTAAATTATCTTGGTAGATGTCTTTTATCCATTGTTTGAATAATTCCCCTGGAATTGGAGGTGTGTCACTGAGCCATTTTTCTACTCTCAAGAAACTATCTACGAATCGCTTATTGTCAATATTTTTGAAAAAATTGACATACTTTTCAATACCCTGTTCAAATGGCTTTAGGACTGAAAAACAATAGTACATGAATTCAGGAGGCATGTTCCCAATAGTGTCTACCATTTTATCGACATCCATATTTTTTGCAAGATTGCTTATTACGGTGGTATCTCTCC
>JASFUC010000008.1:0-19234 GCA_050050475.1 Nitrosopumilaceae archaeon | reverse complement strand
CTTTATCATAATACTTGCTGCTTTTGCCAAATCTTCATCTTCACTTATCGTAACAAGATTTTCTTCGATTAAATCATTTACAACTACGTCCTTGTTTAGTGGAAGCAAATAATCTCTAGAACGAGTGATGCCCTTTGTGAAATAATCACTGTGAATAAGCAAAGTATTGCTTGAAATTAAACCAATGGCAGTCCCATTTTCATCAGTTACAACCAATCTTGAGACATTATTTTGATTCATTAAACTTAATGCAAATTTTATGGAGTCTGATTTTCTACAAGTTATCATTTTAGTGCTCATAAAATCTTTAACAAGATATTTTTCACCAAAAACATTAGCATATGCTTTTACTAAATCTGTTCTAGTGACAATTCCTGATAGGTTTCCATTTTTATCTACAATAATCACAGAACCAATTTTCAAATTATCCATTTTTGAAGCACATTGATAAAAATCATCTTCAAGCTCATCAGTGATTAAAACTATGTTTTTTTGCATAACATGATCAATAGGAATTTCATTAATAGCCCTTGAAGTCTTATCTTCTTCTAGAAACTTATTGATATCTCGTTCAGTAATAATCCCTAAAGGCTTTGTATCTTCTAAAATAACTATTCTTTTTATTAAATTGGATTGCATTTTCTTTAACACATCCAAAATTGAAGATTTGGGATTTGCGGTAATCACAGAAGAAGAATAAAGTTTTTCCATGTTTTTATGATTAATTTTTTCATTTAAAAAGGATCATTAATTATCAAAATTGATTTTATTAAAAGGAAAGGGATAAAAAATTAGGAAACATTTGGCACTACTTCAATCTCTACATTGCTACCATTAAAAGAGGTGGCAATAGCTTTAATCTTGCTTTTGTAGAGAAAGTATTTTTTGCCATCATCACTGATGGAACCTGATATTCCTAAGAGTTTGTTGTCATGAAGAGTTTGTAATCTTCGGTATACTGTACTAATAGGGATCTTTGTTTCAGCACTTATCTCCATTGCAGATTTTGGTTTTTCCATTGTAATTTCCAAAATTGCACGGCAATACTTGTCTGACATTACCTCAAGAATAGCATCTTTTCTCGAGTCATCCTCAATCTTTCTACCAGAAATTAACGCTTGCATGCCTATTTTGGGTGAAATTTAGATTTAATAGATCTGTATACTTTGCAATGCAGTGCAATCTTTTGGTTAATTTACGCCTAGAAAGTCTTGTATGACCTTTAAATTGGACTTTACAATCATTTTCAATAATGTTATTCAAAAATATTCTGGTGCCTTTTGATTTGTCTAGTCCTTCTCACCATGCCTTCAAAATAGCACTAGACATTGCACAAAAATATGATTCAAAAATTACACTTCTAACTTGTGTAGAAGGAGACGCTTGGCATCATAAATTTTATGATGCTCGTGCGGATTCGGAGTTATTAAAAAAACAGACTAAAGTTGCAAAAAAACAAATGGAAAAACTTGAGACATCAGCTAACAAAGTTGATGTTAAAATAAAATTACAAATTCTAAAATCTAATTCTGTAGTAAAAGACATCACCACATTTGCAAAATCTAGAAAAATGGACCTTATTGTTATTAGCTCTCATAGTAAATCAGGTCTTGACAAATTACTTTTAGGTAGCGTGGCCAACGGTGTGATTCAAAGAACACGTACTCCAGTTCTTTTAATCAAATAAATGAGATGAGATTTAGCTGATCTCAATTATAGGAAGTGGTTTGGTTGGGTCTTCAATTGCTTTTTTATGTGCAGCTAACGCTTTAGATGACATTGTTTTATTAAATCGTACAAAAAGTAAGGCTCTAGGTGAGGCTTTAGATATTTCAAATGCAATTCCAAAAAATTCTGATATTACGATAAAAGGAACTGACGACTATTCAGAAATTAGAGATTCTAAGATCATTGTAATAACAGCAAGTACTGGGATCTATTTAAAAAACCGAAATGAAATAATAGGATCCCAGGTAAAGATGATTAAAAGTATTGCCAGTAAAATTAAAAAAAATTGTAACTTACCAAATGTTCTGATAATTTCAAATCCCGTAGATGTATTGACTTATTATTTCATTAAAGAAACTAATTTTCCTCGAAATAATGTGATAGGAATAGCATCAAGTTTAGACTCAAGTCGATTCCGGTATTTACTTTCAAAAAAAATTGGAGTTAAACAATCTCAAATTTCTGATGCTTATGTTTTAGGAGAACATGGAGATTCTATGACTCCCATTTTTTCTAACACAAAAATAGATGGAAAAAATGCTCTCAAAATAATTAATTACGCCCAAAAAATGGAAATCACAAGAGAAATTAGGGATTATTGGAAATCTTTAAGAAATCTTAAAAGTAGATCCCAATTTGGGATTGCAAAAAACACCTTTGATGTAATTGCTTCAATTCTTAATAACAATCCTTTACTTTGCCCAACTTCAATATTGCTTAATGGTGAATATAACCAAGAAAATGTCTGTATGGGAGTTCTTACTACAATTGAATCTGAAGGAATTTCAAAAATTCATAAAATGGATTTAGATGAATCAGAACAAAAATCATTTGATTTGTCTGCTCAAACCATTCGTGAAAACATTCAATCGATTTAAACTAAAAAATTCAGTCCATATCCGATCAAATAAGCAACAATAGCTGCAATTCCACCAATGATGAGAGTGTAAATACCTGATCTTACTTTGGATTTTTTTACAATTTTCCCCTTGATTATGCCCACTATGAAAAAAGCAGCTACAACAAAAATTGTGGAATAAAAAAACGCTTCAGAATTAGGATCAACACCAATAGCCATAAACACCATAAAAGGAATTAACGGAATTAATCCAATCAAATTAAAACCAATAAAAGTACTAATCGAACTGTCTAAAGGTCTTTTTTCATCTTCTATTAATCCCAATTCTTCTTTCATCATTGTGTCTAGCCAAACTTTTCGCCTGGAAGTAATTATTCGAACAATTTCTTCCAGTAATTCATCTTTGAATCCTTTTTTACTGTAAATCTCTCTAATCTCGTCTTTTTCTTGTTCTTCTAGATTATCGATTTCCCACTCTTCTTGCTTTCTTTTCATTTCAATATACTCATTACGAGTCTTTGAAGCTTGATAGTTTGCAGCTGCCATAGAAAAGCCATCTGCAAATAAATTTGCAAATCCCAAAATCAAAATTATTCCAGGAGATAAAGATGCTCCAACTACACCCGCAACAATTGCAAAAGTAGTAACAGCTCCGTCAATAGAACCATAAATAAAATCATCAAAGTGCCAATTCATATCTAAATTTTAGAACATTTCATTCTTTAATGTATTTTCAAAGGTTTTTCAATTCGCAATTGCTTTAGTGATGTCTGTTTTACTGATAATCCCTGCAATAGAACCATTTCCATCAAGAACTACCAGACCACTAACATTATTTTCAAGAATTAATTTACATGCGCTTGATAAATTTTCATTAAATTTTATTGAAAAAATGCCTTTAGTCATAACTTCTCTGGCAAGAGAGATGTTTCCGAATCCTTCCTCAGACAAAAATCCCCTTCTAATTTGATCAGAAATAGTAAATCCCGAATCATCTTCTTCACTTCCTAATTCAATTGAAATTCTGAACAAATCTCTGAATGAAATTATTCCTATTGGTTCTTCTTTTTGATTTTTTACAATAATTCTTGACACCCTATTTTCCAACATTTTTTTGACTACTTTGAATAACGGTGCTGCGGAATGGGTATACACATAATCATGAGTCATATAATCAACAATTTTTTTATCCGAAGGATTTTCCAAAAAAAATCTTACAAGGTCTGTTTTGGTAAAAATTCCTTTTACATCCTCATCAGATCCAATTGTCAATGAACTAACTCCTTTTTCTATCATTATTTTTGCTGATGCACGAGGAGTTAGATTCTCCTCAACAAATAAAATTGGTTTCATTATTTTGCTAATAGGAATATCATCTAATCCTTGCTTTGAGGTCTCTGAGAAGAGAAATAACCCGATATCCTTTTCGGTGATAATACCTACTGGCTTACCCTTCTCTACCACAATTAATCTACTCAATTTAGACTCCAATAATTTTTTTATAACATCTGATATTGTTGAATTTTTTAAAATTGTAATTGGTTTATTACCTAAATCATTAATTGACATAACTATTACCTATTTGATTTCTATAAATAGTTCAATATAATTTTCAATTCTGATTGTTAATCCGATTTGATTGAAATTAAAAATTCAACCATGGAAATCATAGTCTTTTTATATATTTGAAGAATTAAAAGAGCAATTATGGCAAAATTCAAAAAAATCCTTGTTCCAATTGATGGTTCTACAAATGCAACAAGAGGCTTAGATAGAGCTATCGAAATTGCAAAAGAAAGTAATGCCGAAATAACTGGATTTTATGTATTTCATTTGCCACTCTTAGCAGGAATAAAGTATACCCAAAAAATGAAAGATGAAGCACAAGAAAAAGCTGTAAAGGCAATTGGGCCAGCGATGAAGCGTGCCCAACAAGCAGGTGCTTCTTTTAAATACAAAACTGGAGGTGGCCATACAGGCTCAGAAATTGTCAAGTTTGCCCAAAAAGGAAAATATGACATGATCGTTATCGGAGCTAGGGGGATGGGTGGAGCAAAAGAAACCTTTCTTGGAAGTACCTCTAATTATGTAATGCACAAAACAAAAATTCCTGTTTTAGTGGTAAAATAAACATATGTGGGATATCCCACCATTTTTCTAAATTTTCATTTTTGATCACTTGTTTTAAAATATAAATTCTTTTTATTAGATATACTTCATATTTTGTATAACGTTAAAATAAAAAAGATTATGGTTAGCCCAAAAAAAATCTGTGATAGACATGGTAGAAAGTAATTACGATATACTTGGAATTGTGGAAGGATCCACTGAAAAAGAAATCCGTGATGGTTTTAGGAAACTTGCACTTCAATTTCATTCCGATAAAGGAGGCGATAATGAACAATTTATCAGAATAAAACAAGCTTATGAGGATCTAAAAATTGGTAAAAAATATCCTGACACTGATACTGAAAAATTACGAAAGTCAAGAGTTTTTTCAGGAGATTCTGAAGAAGACATAAAGAGAAAAAATCGAATTTTAGGCCAAGAATTATCTAAAGAAATGAAAATAGCTCAAGAATGGACTGCAGCTTTGAATAGATCCAATTCTACTGGTTCTAGGCTATTTGGTTCTAAAACTTTAGGAGAAATTGAATTAGAAAGAAAAGCTAACGGCGCTCTTTCAATTAAAGGAAATTTTATGGCCGGAGATTTGACATATGATGGACCTATAATTATGCAGGGAAACATAACAAGTCCTTCATGGACAGAAGAATTTAGAACACAAATTCATCTGACCAAAGGTGATTTTAAATTTGTAGATCCCATTGAAAATAAATATCGAATTGAAAATGGTGCTGTACTGCAGATTGATAATGGAAATGCTGTAGTAGGAAATATTTTTGGTAGGAAATTCAAAGTTCAAGATCCTGATGGCAGAGTTGGAGTATATCAAACTCTAGAGCATAGAACCCAAATTTCAGCTCCAAAAGGTAAAATTATTGCTGAAAACGTGGTTAATACAGTATATCTTGAGGCAGATACAATTATTGCGTTAAACCTTGAAGATGATGTACATCTTAAGGCAAGAGAAATTTTGCTATATGGTAGTAAGGTGACATATGATGTAATTTTAGAATTAAAAAGAGATGGAATTCTCAGATTCTTTGAAAATTTTTCTGTACAAGGAATCAGTAATGATATAAAAATCAGATTAGAAGATGGAAAAGAAATTAGATTATTTGACATTAAAACCAAAAAAATAAAAGATTTGGCTGATGAGTTTGTCCCAAATAAAACCAATTATAATAAAGATGATACGATGGTTGGAAAAGGATTTACCATTACTTACCAAATGCTTGAAAATTTAGATAAAAAAACCTCCAAATCTAGATGGAAGTTAGGTTTCTAAACTTAAAATTAAAAATTATGCCTAGATTTCAGCACAAATTCACAATAAATCAAATATTTCTAAAATCAAAGACTTGATATTCATATAAAATACTATAAGAAATGAATTGGCAATTTCTTTTGCTATAGATAAAAAATTAATTATTTTGGTAATGATTGTTTCAATTACCGCATTATCAATCACAGCATTTCTGAGTTTTAATTATGCTGAACAGATTTTAAAAGAAAGAACAAAAGAACAGCTTTTTGGCGAATCATCTATTCGAGGAGATACGATTAGATTGCTATTTGATTCTCGAATAGAACAAAATCAAATCATCTCTACAGACCCTATGATACAAATTCTTGTCAATGAATTAAATCAAATACCGGAAGAACAGATTGAAGAAAAAGTAGAAGAAAAAAGACGAGACTTCCTTACCCAAATTCAAGCATTTCAAACTCTTATTGGGTTTTCTATAGGTTTTGAGGATGTAAAAATAATTGGAAAAAATGGAGATGTCTTCTTTTCTCTTGGAAGAATTGAAAAAAATAATTTCATCAATGATCCTTTATTTGAAAAAGGACTAAAATCATCATTTGTGGACTTTGAGCCTTTTCAAAATAACAAAAAAATGATCGTTGTATCTCCTATTTTTGCTGACGATAGCAAATTTGGAGATGAGCCAATTGGGGTTGTAATTTCCAGAATGAGAACTGCAGCCATTGATAGCATTTTATTAAATAGAAGTGGACTTGGAGATTCTGGAGAAATCTATATTGTAAATCGAGATTTCTTGATGTTATCTGAATCTAGATTTATTGAAAATACCATTTTTAACCAAAAGGTAGACACTCTGGGAGTTCAAAAATGTTTTAACGAAGGAGTAAACAATGAAGGATTCTACCTTGATTATCGAGGAACTCCAATTTATGGTTCTTCTTATTGTGCAGATGATTTAGGTTTTGTACTTCTTGCAGAAATTGACGAGTCTGAAATAATTCAACCAATTCTAATTCTTCAAGAAAGAATCTTTGAGACAGGTCTCTTAATCACAACTGGTATGGCTATTATTGCTTTTATTATCGCAAGAAATCTTTCAAAACCATTAATCAAACTAAAAAATGCAGCTAATACTATTGCAGATGGCAATTTTGAAGTTAGAACAAAAATTACCACTAGTGATGAAATAGGAGAACTCTCTCACGCCTTTGATTCAATGGCCCAAAAATTACAAGAATCCTTGATTGAGATTAAAGAAAAAGAAGATGTAATCAAACAACAAGAAGATATTTTGCTTCAGTTTTCAGATTATAGCGAAAAATATTGTGTTTGTATGGTTGATATAATGAATTCTACAAAAATAACATCTCAATTATCTGATTCTCAAACCAGTGAATTTTACAGAATTTTCCTTAATTCTGTTGCATTAACTGTAAGAAATTTTGGTGGAATTGTGGTAAAAAATATCGGCGATGCTTTATTATTTTATTTTCCAGTTCTTCATTCAGAAAAAGAATTAACAATGAAAAAATGCCTTAATTGTTGCTTAACGTTAGGAGAATCACATAAAGATATAGTAAAAAAATTAAACAAAGAAGGCCTTCCTTCAATTAATTTTAGAACTAGTGCTACTTTTGGACAAGTAAGAATAGCAAGAACTTCCACCTCTTCAGTTAATGATATTTTTGGAACTACTGTTAATAAATGTGCAAAAATAAATCGAACCGCACCTGCAAATGGACTAATAATTGGGGAGGAATTTTATGAAAATGCTAAAAATCTTGAAAATTATAATTTTAAAAAAGTTGAAAGTGATATAGTTTCTCCAGAACATGGCTATCTAGGATATATTGTTACAAGAAAATTTAAGAAGAAAGATAAAACTTGAAAAAACTAAATTTTATCGGTAGATTTTTGTTTTGTAGAAATATCAAAGGATTCTTCGATATTAGAGACAAATATCTTTCCATCACCTTTTTGTCCTGTATGAGCCGTATCTATAATTGCCGAAACTACAGGGTCTACCTCAGAGTCATTAACTACGGTAACGATTACATCTGTTGAATTAAATTCAATTTGCCTTCCTGCAATTTCTGGTCTGTCTCCTGCACCCTGCCCAAGTGATTCAATCAGAGTAACCCCACCCACACCAGTATCTCTAATAGCTTTTACAACTTTTCTTGAGACTTCACTTTGGACTACGGTTTCTATTCGTTTCATGTAATCTTCAAGAAAAATTACGATTTAAAAATATCTTAAGGCAAATTCTAATTCTCATTTCTGAAAATCAACAAAGAAAATCTGCTTATCCTTATATGAGATCAGATAGTAATTTCTCAGTATATTGTATCATTTGGCTTTGATTTTTTCACTAGGAATTCTTTCTTTAATTTCACCGGCTTTCGCAGAAGATTACATAATCGATATTCCATATGGAGCATTTAATCCTGAATTGAACACACCTGCAGAGGTTTGGTATAACCCTCCAGTCATTTCTATTACTGTTGGTGATTCAGTTACTTGGTATAATGATGACAAAGAAGGTCATACAGTCACAAGTGGCGAAGGATCTGGAAGATTTGGTTGGATGAGTGATAATTTTGGAACTCCAAGTGGCTACTTTGATAGTGACCGATTCATGCCTGGGGAATCTTGGTCTTTTACTTTTGAAGAGTCTGGAACTTTCTCATATTTCTGTACGATTCATCCATGGATGGAAGGAGTAGTAATTGTTGAAAAAGAAATACCAGATTATCCCCATGATGCAACAGGACAAAAATTAGAGTTCCCACTTTTACAATATACTCCAGATAGACAAATAGAAGTTAATCTTTCATGGGACCCACCGGTGATTAAAACTCACGAAAAAATTCAATTTGTTTATCAATTCTATGATCCTCAAACAAATTCTAATTTAGCAAAAATGAAGTATGATTTTGTAATTTTTCAAAATGGCAAAGAAGTTTTCCGAGATGAGGGTTTAAACCAAATTGGCGGAGATTATCGTAATTTTGTTTTTGACGAATCAGGCTCAATAATAGTTAGGATAGAAGGAATTCAATCTTCTTCAATTTTATCCGAAGGAAGCGTTACCGTATCTGGAACAGTTGAGGATACAGCTCAAAGATCAGTTGATTTTACTGGAGTTGTTTATGACAATCCAGAGAAAACAACTCATGAAGCTTATCACACAAAACCAGCCCAACGACTTACATTTTATTATGAATTGGCTATGATAATTATTTTGATTCCTGCAGCTATGTTTGTTGGAATAATTATTTGGCTGAAACGGTCACCTAAAATTCGTGAAGGAAAATCAAGTGCAGTTTAACTAAAAAATATAAAAATAAATTGAAAATGATTGAATTCGACTAGTCTACTAGTTCGGTCCAACCTTTTACGAAGACTGAATCTTTGTGGAGTGGAACTGGTTGTCCAACAGTAAAGTCCATTGGTCTCATCCAAAAGATTGCTTTTGTTGGGCATACACCGATGCATGCACCATCAGAAATACATCTTTCTGGGTAAAAGACAAATGCTTTACCTCTCTTCCAGCCTTCAACTGGTTTTACTCTAAGGACATCTGGACCAAGAGTTGTACAGATTTCTACACATAGTGCACATCCGATACACATTTGTTCGCTGATGTCGGGAATAATTCCTACTGGCATTACAAAATTTTTTCAGCTTTTGATCTTTATATAATTTGCCTAGAAAAATGAGATTATAACACCGTTTCAAATTTTATAACGGCGTTTGAAATTTGATCGCTATAAAATTATTTAGAAATTTCATATGATCTTTTATTTTCATGGCTATTTTCCATCAGATTAAGAATCAAACTCGTTTCTGATAATTCAAGTTCGTAAAAACCCGCCTTCCTGACTCTTTCAACATGCCTTCCAGTTGGTGAAAGTACATACTCCTTGTTTTCATTTTTTCGTGCTATCCCTGTGATAATAATTATTGATTTTGAATATTTGGCTATTGATGATAACAACATGATAGTTGCGTTGATAAATCTCACATATTCCAACTCATCAAACATGTTGTAAAGTCCATTTAAAGAATCTAGTATTATCAGACTTTTTTTATTTTCAATTTTTTTTATGATTTGTTTTATGTCATTATTTAAACTCGATTTATTGGTAACAAAAAATTCTAGTTTATGATTTTCTTTAATTATTCCAGAAGCAACATAACCGCTGTAAAGCAAGTCACAATCCAAAAAAAAGACTGGAAGATCCATTGATTCTACTAATTTACGTAAAAATTCAGTTTTAACAAAAGGATTGGATGACAAAACAAAGTTAGGATTTCTTTCATAAAATTCACTTTGTACTCGAGAAATATTTTGATTAAAAACTTGGTTATGACTTTTATCCAACGTTCATTTAGTCATTTACAGATATAATAATGAATTTCAACTCTAATGATATATCTGAAGATTTTGCGACTGATAAAATTTATCTAAATAATGCCTCTGTTTCCATAATGCCAAAACAAAGTATTGAGGAAATGAAAGAGTTTTTGATCTCATATAACTCTGTAGGGCCTGATTCTATGGAATCTGAACCCCTTGTAACTGAAAAATTAAGAAGCGTAAGAAAAATTATCTCCAAAATAGTTAATTGCCAACCTGATGAAATTATCTTAACTCAGAGTACCACTGATGGAGTAAATATTGTATCAAACGGACTTTCCTTTGATTCTGATTCTAATATTATAATTCGAGGATTGTCTCATGAACATCACGCAAATCTTTATCCCTGGTTAAGACTAGGAAGTAAAACAGAAATCAAAAATTTGTCTATAGATGAAAATGGATTCTTTAATTTTGATGATTTTAAAAAAATGGTTGATGATAAAACAAAACTTGTTTCACTTAGTCATGCACTATACAATACTGGAGCAGTCTTACCCGTTGAAAAAGTTGGCAAAATTCTAGATAACAAAACTCCTTTTTTTGTGGATAGTGCTCAAACTGTTGGGTGTTTAGATAATGTCAATGTACAAAATCTAAGATGTAACTTTATGGCCTTTAACGGATCAAAATGGTTGTGTGGGCCAATGGGAACAGGGTTGTTTTATTGCGATCGAAAATCAAGCGAATTACTAGAACCACTTTCTATTGGAGGAGAATCTGCATTGTTATATGAGGAATCAAAACTAGCCTTCAAAGATTTACCTGACAAATTTCAAACGGGATTCAGAAATTATGTTGGAGCAGTAGGTTTAGAATCATCAGCTAAATATCTTTACAAGTTTGGTATTGACAACATATACAAAAAAAACAAGTATCTATCAGATATGCTAAGAGAAGAATTATCAAAAAATCCAAAAATAACTCTTTTGGGTCCAACAAATTCAACTGAACGTACAAGTATTGTATCCTTTACAGTTGAGAATTATGACCCCCAATCAGTAGTAAAAAAATTGGAAAAACAAGGAATAATTCTTGCGGTAAGAGAAATTTATGAAAAAAAAATCATCAGAGCTTCTCCACACTTTTTTAATACGGAATCTCAAATTCTTCAAGTAATTGATGCATTAAAGAAATTATAGATTTTCTTGCTCTTCGATGACCATCATCGTAAGAGTAGATTGGACTTTACCTATTTTTCGGATCTTATTTGTAATGATTGAACGCAATTTTTCAGCATTATCTGAAGATAATTTCAACACGATATCATAAACTCCATAAACGCCCTGCACCTCGTATTTGATATCCTCCTCTTGCAGAATTTGTTTGACTTCAGTGATTATTGTGTTGTCTGAACCTAAATCAGAATTCAATAAAACATATGCTGTAGGCATGTTGCAGATTTTCATAAAGAGTATTTAACTTTTCATAGAATTCAAAAACTGATTAACCACTAATTGGATTCATTGATGTGAAACAGCTAGATCTGACACTAACAATTTCCGAAAAAATTCCTAGTTTCCCTGGTTCTCCCACACCACAATTTCTCAATTGGTCTACAATTGAAAATGATCAATATAATTTAGAATTGTTATTTTTAAGCTCTCATACAGGAACACATGTTGATGCACCCTATCACTTTGTAAAAAATGGAAAAAAAATCCATCAAATCTCCCTCAACCGACTATTTGGAAATGGATTATTAATAAAGACTAGAAAAGGGAAAGATCAAGAAATTACGAAAAAAGATCTCCTTGATTTTGAACAAAAATTTGGAAAAATAAAAAATTTTTCTTCAATATTTTTCTTTACAGGCTGGCAAAAGAATTTGAAAAATAACAATTATTTTTTAAATAACCCAGGTTTATCCAAATCAGCTGCTAATTACTTGATTTCAAAAAAAATCAATTTAATAGGAATTGATTCTCCAAGCATAGATCGAGGAAGAAATAAACAATTCTCTACTCATAAAATATTGGCAAAAAACAACATTTTGATTGTTGAAAATCTATCTAATTTAGAAAAAATCCCTAGAATAAATTTTGATTTTATTATTTTACCCCTTAAACTAAAAAACGCTTCAGGATCTCCTGTCCGAGCAATTGCTAATTATTGAACAAAATGAAATCTATTTTTTTTGTAATTTGTTGAAAGTTTTCCCGTGATTGGAATTTTGTTTCCACAAAATTCACATTGATTTTTTTCATCAAGATGCCATGACTCAATATCAAAACTAAATCTCTTAATTACAATGTTTTTACATTCAGGACAATAGGTATGTTCTAAAGGGTGGCCTGGGACATTTCCAATGTATGCGTATTTCAATCCAATTTTCTTTGCTATCTCGTGATGTTTTTCTAATGTTTTCACTGGAGTAGAATCAAATTCCATCATTTTATAATCAGGATGAAAACGTAAAAAATGAATAGGCATCTCTGATCCAAATTCATCATAAACAAACTTACATAATTTTTCTGCATACTCTAAACTATCTCCAACTTCTGGAACAATCAAATCTGTAATCTCTACGTGAATTTTTGTTTTATCTCGAATTTCTAGGAGTGTATCAAAAACTGGTTTAGGATCCGGAACTCCGATGTATTTTCTCGTAAATTCTGGTTCAGCACTACCCTTGAAATCTACCGTTATTGAATCTAAAAATTCTCCCATCATTTTTACAGATTCTGGAGTATCATAACCATTAGAAACAAAAATGTTGTAAAGATCTTTTTGGTGTGCGATTACACCGCAATCTCTAGCAAACTCTATGAAAATTGATGGCTCATTGTAGGTATAAGCAATACCGTCTGCTCCATTATCTAAGGCAGTTTGTACAACCTGTTCCGGAGTCATATCAACTCCCTCAACTTTTCTTCGTTGACTAATATCATAATTTTGACAGTATTTGCAAAGCCAATTACACCCAGTAGTGGCAATTGAATATACTTTTGAGCCTGGATGATAATGTGTCACTGGTTTTTTTTCAATTGGATCTACATGGCCTGCAATTACTTTACCATACACAAACAAATCTAATTTTCCATGATTATTTCCACGGATTCCACACAAACCAATTTGCCCATCTGCCATCTCACAATATCTTGCACATGCAGTACATCTCACTTTGTTATTAGGTAATTTTTCATAAAGAATAGCTTCTTTACCCATTTGATATTATATTATCCTTATTTGGCATATAAGGTGACTGTATCATTCGCAATCCTAAAAATATAGAATTTACAATCAATAACTGTGAGCAAACCAGGAAATGTATGGAGAAAAGTCCATGGTAAAATTACCAAACGACCTACAAATTTCTCTTGGTTGATTGATGAAAAACTTGCTGGTTCTGGGATGCCAACAAGTTTTGATGAGCTAGATTGGATTCTAAAACAAGGTGTCAAATCAATTGTTACTATGACTGAAAATTCATTACCTGAAGAATGGCTAAATGAAATTGGATACTTGCATGTCCCAACACCAGATCTAACAGCTCCTGATATGGAAAAAATAGACTTAGCAGTTGATTTTATTCATGAAAATATAACTGATAATCATGCAGTGATGGTTCATTGTGCAGCAGGAATGGGAAGAGCAGGAACTATTTTGGCATGTTACCTTGTAAAGTACAAGAAATTTTCAGCAGAAGAAGCAATAAAAAAAATTAGAAAAGAAAGACCCGGTTCTATCCAATCTGAAACCCAAGAATTGGCAATTACTTTTTATCAAAAACATGTGAGAAATTAAATAAACTCAGATACTAGCTTTCCATTCACAATTTTGATTTGCAGTTTTTTATTCTCTTGGAAAATCAAGGTTAATCCTCCATCAGAGTCTGGATCCTCAACTTTTACCAATTCTTGCATTTTTATTTGATCAAATTTTTCCACATCTTTCACCTATTCTGGAATGGATACGGTCTCAATTTTCCCATCTACAACCTTTATGAATAAAAACCTGTTATCTTTGAAAATAAAGGTAATTCCACCTTCTTTGTCAGGTTCTTCTACTTCAAGAACTGGTTGACCAAGTAAACCATCGTATTTTGCCATACAAAGGCGTGAAAAAAGTTCAATATATCCCTAATTGCTTTAAATTTTGTATTTTTATCTGAATTTTTAACTGGATAAAGAAAACAACTCATAATAATTATTTTTATTAATATTCTATAAATTCAGGATAAAAAAAAATAATACACATAATAGGGATATTTTTTTAGGAAAAATAGAAATGAATCATAAAGAATTATGTGACAAAGTATTAGATATTGAATCCCATGTAAGATTTAGTGGAATCTTAAATTCTAGAGGAGATCTTACTGTGGAAAGTAATAGAAATGATTCAGATAGTTTACTTAGTCCAGATGAAGTAAAAATGTCAGTCCACTACACTTTCCAGAGATGGACTAGTATTCAAAACTTGGCTCATAAAATTGGAAAAGAAAAAACAAACATTACAGAATTTGACAAAGTTACATTAATCAGTCTATTACTAAATGATGGAAATCTTCTTTTACTAAGTTCTGAGCCAGGAGCAAATTACATGGAGATTATTTCTAAAGTTAAACAAATAATCCCTGATGAATAACTAGGTTTTAAAAAATTGTCTTTAGTTTGGACATTTGTTTTTGCGGCGGTGCTAATTTATCTTAGTACCAACCTAGTTCTAAAATTAGATCATCTTGATGGATGGCTTAAGGCACTCTACTTTATTGTTTTAATTCCTGGATACGGATTAGTTACATACCAAATTCGAATGTATTTTCAAAAAAAATATAGACCTGAATCTATAAACTAATATCTTAATTCTTTATTCTCAAATTATAAAGCAGTAAAAAAATGAAAAAATTATGAAAGGCCTCTATTGGTTGATTTTAGGGCTTTGTGTTTGGTTTATTCCCCCAATAATGTTTGAGGTTATTGTTACTTCAGGAACAGATATTTCTCCTGAGGAAGCTGCATCTAATATTCCTGGAGAGTTTGTAATTGTGTTATTTGCAGCAGCTCTACCAATAATTCTCAAGGGAGTAATCAATATCAGAAAAGAACGAAAGGATGATAGAAAGAATTCTAGAAAAGACAAGAAAAAATCAAAAAAGAAATAATTTTTGAAGGTCTAGCAAACCCTTTACATTTTCAATAAAAATTCTAAAAAAATTTCTACTAATCCAAAAAAATTACATTTTCAAGCCTAATAATTAGATAGTATAATAAATAACCAAATTTTTGAAAATTAACATGAAGAAAATTGAAGCAATCATCAAAAGATCTAGCTATACGATAATTGCCGATAAACTCAATTCTATGGGTTACACAATAATTGATAAAAGAAATTTAGAAGATAATCAAATTTTTGATAAACAAACCGGCTCTAAAGTAGGTGGAACATCTCTTGGTTTAAAGACTACTCCTCTTTCAAAGATTGAACTGGTAGTAACAGAAAAAGATGCTCGAAAAGTGATTGATCTTATTTCAAAAAAATCTGGGTTTACATCCAGTAAAGTAGGAAAAATTTTTGTTTCTGAAATGGAAGAAGTTTTAGAAATTGATACCCTTGAAAGTACCCAAGATCTTGAAATAGAAGAAATAAAATTTCCACCCAAACCAAAAATTAAAAGAAGTAGATTGGTGCCTCTACAAAAATACACTCTTCTTAGACTTCAAACAGTTTACGATGAAAACTATGAAACTCTAGTCTCGGATCACAGAATTAAATCATTTAGCGACTTTGTAAACCATTGTATTATGGGTTATCTTCCATCCTTTGAAAAACAACTTAAACATCCTACAGTTGTTTATGGAAATAATTTCAGAGAATTTTAGATAACAGATTCTCCTTCGTCTCCACTTGCAATGTCTACTGCTCGTAGAACTGGAGATACAAAGATTTTTCCAATTGTTGCCTTATCTTTAATGATGTTAATTACCTGGTCTTCTTTGCTTTCTGGAATAACTAATTCTATGACATATTTTTGACTGAATTGAGGCTGGAATATTGCACTTCCTTTGGAAGCATGGATTTCGGGAGGGGGTCTCTTACCTCGGCCTCTAACCTTACCTACGGTTAAACCACCAATTTCAAGCTCCTTTAATGCTTCACTTATTTCCATTACGTCATTGTTTCCAAGAAATGCTTGAATCTTTATCATCTGATGAATTTACAAAATTTTTCACAAATAATAGTTTCAGATTTTGATAATCAAGTGATAATCAAATAGTAATCAAATTTCGTTATTATTATTTAGTTTCACAAACTTGAAAACAATGTTGCCAATAGATACCGGTGATACCGCATGGATGCTCGTAGCAGGAAGTCTAGTACTTTTAATGATCCCGGCACTTGGTTTGTTTGAATCTGGTTTATTAAGAAAGAAAAATGCTGTATCTGTTTTCATGCAAATTTTCTTTGGTTTAGCATTACTTAGTGTGATGTGGTTTGTGTTTGGATTTAGCTTATCTTTTGGACCTGACACAACAGGCGGATTAATGGGGAATATGGATTGGGTATTCCTAAAAGGGGTACCATGGGATGAAGCCCTTGATTACGCACCGACAATTCCGGGTGTATTATTCGTAAAATTTCAGTTAATGTTCGCTGCTATTACTCCATTACTGCTTACCGGAACAATAGCAGAAAGAATGAAGTTCAGTTCGTTTATCATATTCATAGCCTCTTGGTCCATACTGATCTACTACCCATTAGTTCATTGGGTATGGGGTGGTGGTTGGCTAGCCCAATTAGGTGTAGTCGATTTTGCAGGAGGAATTGTAATTCACACCAGTGTAGGAATGGGTGCGCTAGCTGCCGCAATAGTACTTGGACGAAGGAGATTCTTTGGTCCTGCAATTGAAATTCCACATAGTATTCCACTTGCTGTAGTAGGTTCTTCACTGCTATGGTTAGGCTGGTTTGGATTTAACGCCGGAAGTGCATTGGCCTCTGGGTCTCTTGCAGGAAACACTGTAATTGTAACTCACATGGCATCATCTGTATCTGCTTTGATTTGGGTAGGATTATCTTGGATGAGAACAGGAAAACCATCTGTGGTTGCTGCCGTAAACGGTGCCATTGCGGGTTTAGCAGGTATCACTCCAGCATCAGGTTTTGTAAGTGTCGAACATTCATTTGTAATTGGAATCGCTATAGGAATTGCATCATACTCCACAATTGTAATCTTCAAGGAGAAATTGAAGATAGATGATGCATTAGATGTATCTTCGGTCCATGGTACAGCAGGTATTATTGGTGCTCTAGCAATTGGCATCTTTGCAAGTTCTGCAGTAAATCCAGCAGGCCCTGATGGATTACTTTATGGAAATCCAGAACAATTAGGAATTCAAGCCATTGGTGTTGGAGTTGCAGCAGCATTAGGATTTGGAGGAACTTTCATAATTATGAAGATTTTAGATTTCCTAGTGGGAGTTCGTGTGTCTCCAGAAGTGGAAGATGCTGGATTAGACATTAGTGAACATGCGGAACGTGCCTATGCAGATGAGGAAGAATTCAAACTAGATATGGATGCATATGTGGAAAGTTTGGAAGACAAAGGTGAATTCTTCTTTAATAAAAAAGAAAAGTCTAATTAAGAATTTAAAAATAAAAATCTAATTTATGGTAATTTCTAATTCCTGGGAATTGTTTTTGATATTGTCAGATTCTGCATAGTCATGTTTTTGCCATGAAGCAAAGACCTCTGCACTAACTTTGTGCTTACCTGCTCCTAGATCGGATGCTTTAATGAGGAATTTTTCATTAAAGTCAAACAATTCCTGTCTTACTTCTTCTTCGGTTAATCGAATAAATGGCTCAAAATTCTTGGAAACTTGAACCCATACTCTTTTGTCCTTCATAGGATTTACTAATTTTGGATTTCTAGTCCAAAAAATAGCAGCTTTTCTATAGGTATCAATTGGTTTTCCAACCTCTTTTTTCCTAAAACCACCAGAAGTCAGTTTTATTCCGTATTTTAATTTGAAGGATACATCATTATTGTTGTATGCCTTTGTCCAATTCTCTTCATTGAAGGCATCACGAATGCCCCCTTCTATTGAAAATTGTACGTTGATTTCTATTGTTTCGCTAGAGGAGTATTGATCTTTTCCATTAACTAACAAAATTTCTGAAATTTTACTTTCACTCATTCTTAACAATCATAATGATTTATATCCACAATAAGTGCTTTTTCCGAATACATGCAAGCACAAGTAGTTAGTTCCGAGGCAAAAGAACTTAGTCTATCTATTAAAGACACAGATATAGGAATTTTATACATAATTCAACATGAGCTATTGAAGAAATCCAGCATTGATTTTGCTGGAGTCATTGTAAAACATCCCCTAACTAATGAATGCTGGATGAGAATCAACTCTAGTGGAAAACCTATTGGAGAAATAAAAACGGCTACTGAATCTGCAATTAAAACATCAGAAGAACTTAAAAAATTATTCAATTCTACAATTAAGTGAAATTAAATGAAATTTTGCCCCAAATGTGAGGTCAAATTAAAAAAAGATAATTCTGATCTCAAGTGTCCCAAATGTGGTTATGTTGAAGGAGATATATCAACACAGCAAAAAAAAGTAACACAAGAAGAATCAACCGAGGCTTTCAATGTATTTGCAGAAAATGAAGGTGAAGAATCTCTACCTACAATCAAAATTGAATGTGAAAGTTGCGGACACGATGAAGCTGTTTGGTGGATGTTACAAACAAGAAGTGCTGATGAACCAACTACCCAATTTTATAGATGTACAAAATGTAGAAACACTTGGCGTAATTACGCATAACGTTTAACTGGAACTTAAAGCCCCTGAAAATAAGTTTGACTTTT
>JASFUC010000007.1:0-19518 GCA_050050475.1 Nitrosopumilaceae archaeon | reverse complement strand
CGGCACTTTACACAATAACCAATTGTCATACAAAATCTAGGCGTAAGGTTCTATTAGCGAGAACTTGTTAAACTTTTTTTACTATGAGGCAAATTACAGATCTTAATTATTATGGTTCATATCAATTTTTTCCGCAATTTTTTTCAGTTTTGTAGACTATCAACTGGCGATGATTTCTAGTGTGGCAAAATCGGTTAGCGCACCTTGATACAACAAACTATCCCACACAAAAATTTCTGCAGTATACACTCCGGATTCCTTTGGAGTCCATGATAATGATGGACTAAAACTCTGATAGCTAGTCAGGGATCCTGAAATCCATCCTAGTTTAACAACAATGTCATTTTCATCTTTTACTTGAACGATGTATACAAAATCCTGGATTTCATCTTGAGTGTTGGTGATTTTTGCGGTGATCTGCACTTGTTGGTTTACAATAATATGTTCTCCTAGGGTTGCTCCGCTTAGATTCACAAGTCTTTCATCATTAATTACCGCACGCTCTAAAGGTTCTATTCCGTAAATGGGGGTAGCTATCAAAGTAAGGGTCAAAAAGGCCATTGTAAAGATGATAATTTTTTGTATCACGTGTCTGTGAATTTATTTTTGTTAATAAAGCCTTACTGCATATCGATTCTAAACAAATTTGGTTACTTTTTAGACCTTTTCAAGACTCGGGAATTTCTTTACGCTAGTGATTTTGCCAGGATTTAGAATTTCATGTGGATCAAAAGTTCTTTTTATTTTTTTGAAAAGATAATAATTTTTGGGCCCATACTGGTTTTTAATAAAACCTGATCTTGCAATTCCGTCGCCATGTTCTCCTGTTATAGTTCCCCCAAGTTTTAGAATTTGTTCAAAGTATGTTCTTGCAATTTTGTCTAAAATTTTTAATTTTTTTCGACAAGAGATAATTCTTACATGTATGTTGCCATTTCCTGCATGTCCATACATCACAGTATCAGTATGAAATTTTTTATTTATTTTTTCAATTATTAAAAACAATTCTCCAAGTTTTTCTAATGGAACTGTGGCATCCTCAATAATATGCGGTACTCTGTCTTTTTGTTTTATTGATTTTAAGCTGTATGATAAAGCCAAATCCCTATATTTCCACCATCTCTCAATTTCATTTTTGGTGTTAATTGACCTTTCAATTTTCCCTTTTACAACATTTTTAAATTTATTTTTTATATTGTTGAGATCAGAATCATATTCTACAAAAAGTAAGCAGTTTGTATTTTTTTTAAATTTAAAATCAATATTTTCAAGAGTTTTATTATCTACAAACTCTATTGCAGAAGGTTTTGTGCTTTTTATTTTCAAACAATCCTCTGCTGCTTTTTGAGGTGATTGATATCCAACAACAAAGAGAATTCTACTTTGAGGAATATCGAATATCTTAATCTTTGCAGATACTATTATTCCCAAAGTTCCCTCCGATCCTGCTAAAGTTTTATGCGTATCTTTAAGTGAATTTATACAATCTAACCTATATCCACAAGAATTTTTAGATACTTTAGGAAATTTTGTCTTCTCAATCCTTTGCGAAATCAGTAAAATCTTTTTTCCATATTTTTGATTTTTTGGAAGAGTTATTTTTTCTCCCTTTCCATTAACAAAGGTAACTTCTTCAAGATTATCTATTGTACTTCCATACTTCAAAGTTCTACTTCCACTTGCGTTATTTCCTATTATTCCTCCCATTGAACAATAAGGTCCAATCGATGGATTTGGTGGAAAGAATTTTTTTTCTTTTGCTAATATTTTGTCTAATTCTCCTTTGATAACACCAGGACCAATTATGGCGATTTTTTTTTTAATTATGACAGATTTTAGTTTCTTTAGGTCTATGATGATTCCTTTATTTAATGCACTACCTACTAATCCAGTTCCTGTCCCTCTAGCTGTTATTGGAATTTTGTTTTTTTCTGCAAATTTTACTGCTAAAGCTACATCTTCTTCTGAATTTGGAATGATCACTACTTTGGGAATTATCCGATACAGGCTAGCATCAACAGAATAAAAATTTAAAATTTCTTTATCCCATAAAACTTCGCCGGATATCAAACTTCTCAAAGATTTTCTGATTTCTGATACTTTCATTTGTTTTATAGTCTGATTCTATAGTAATCCCATCTTTCAGGATCAAAAAGGGTAACAAATTCTGCTTTTTCTTTATCCACTCTTGCTCTAATTACATCTCTAAGGGCAAAACTAGTTAAAAATTTGAATTTTTTTGCATTCGCTTGCATGATAAACATGTGGCGCATTTCGCTTCCTCCCTTCAATCCCCAATAACCCATCCTCAGGGCAAGTGGTTCCAAAAAAATAGTATTACCGTATCCGTAATTTTCATCCCTTATTTCGGGTCTTAGATGATATGTTTCAAGTGGTCCGCCCTTCGCAAATCCAATAATTTCACCTTGACAATCGTTTAATCGTAAAGTGTTCAAAAGAACCTCTGGGTCTCTTACTGATTCTTCGAATTTATCTTTTGAAAACTGAAGTGGTTTTGGCAGTTCGTGAAAAATTGAATATAACGTTTTAATAAAATTTGGGTCGTCTCTTGTTTGCATGCTTTCGATAGTCGGAACTAGCTTCAAATTTGCATATGAATAATCTGCCTGAATGGAGATTTCTTGTTGTCTGAGGTTCATAAATGATAAAACTGTATCAAAGAAATTTTTTCTCATATGTTTTGGGAGAGATTTTAAAATTAATCTGCACATCTCAGTTTCTCTATTCAACAATTCTTCAAAATAAGCCACAGAACTCCGAACAATCAAAGATGGTCTCCAAGCTAATGCATGTGCATTCATTTTTGCCATTTCCATTGCCTTGGAAAAATTCCCTAATGTATATCCGCTTACTCTGTCTACTACTGAAAGATACCATCCAAGGTATCTTATGTGTTCTTGATACTGTTCATTGTTTTTTGTTAGCTCTGATTTTTTGAAACAGTCTTGAATTTGACGTTCAGCGTTTTCTTTTAATTTACCACTCCACGGATAAGTTGTTCTTAGAATTAGCACTTTGATGATTTCCAAATCCAAGCCAGCTGTATCAAGGAGCTGCCGTAATTTTCTATCCATTGAAATAAATTTTAATACGCTTTCTTCATGTGGCTTATCTACACTTTTTTGAGGGTCAAAATCATGAAATAGTGCAGAAGCATAAAGATACTTTAAATCATCTTTAGAAAAATTATCTGAAATATGATTCATGTTTGCTGCCAATAACGCAACATAGGTCACCTCTAACTCGTGATTGATGTTATGATATCCATAATAATCCGCACCTAGCCCTTGGGTCTCAAAGAGCTCTATTGTATAATCCAACATTTCTGAGTAGCAGTCCTCATCTAACCCACTTTCAACGATTAAGCTCAAAATTTCATTTCTTAAAGCATGCGGATTAGCAAATTCTTGCAATAAAATAGAATCGAGTTTCTTATTTTTAAAGATGTTTGGAAATCAACGATAAATTTGATAAATTTTCATCTTTTTTAAAATTCTGCTTGCCTTGAATCTAGAAAGATTCAAAAGAATTACAAATTTGTTAATCGACAATGGGAGTAAATTTGGAACTTCTAGAACAACTAATGAAAACAGACTCTACTAGACCATATTTTTTACATCTTGATGAAAAAACCTTTGAACTTCATGATGTAGTTATAACAAATTCTCCAACACCGGTAAATTCTCCTACCACAAGAGGTGGAGTTTATTTTTCTGATAAATTTGCAAATAAGATAAAAGGAACAATAACCGATCTGTCGATTGTTCCTCTACTCACAAAAACTATGCTTGGCCCCAACACAGAATTTGGAGAAATAAAAATCACAACCAATCTTGAATCAGGCAATGAAAAAAAAGAGATTTCGATTTTCGCAAATTTGACAAACAGTATTCAGGGACCATCAAAAATTGAATTAAACATGATTATAGTGAATCTAGAGTAAAATTAATCCACATTTAGATACTTGTCGTATTTTTCTCTTCTCTCTTTGTTTGATAATATTTCATAAGCTTTGTTAATTTCTGCCATGGAGTCTTCTGTGGCTTTATCTTTGCTTTTATCCGGATGTAATTTTTTAGCAAGTTCACGATATTTTTTTTTGATTTCTTCTTGAGATGCTGTTCTTGAAATTTCAAGAACCTTGTAATAGTCTGGTAGTTTTGATTCCCTTGCAGCCTTCCTAAATCTTTCATCGTCTTCTGATGGTCGTGTGTATGTAAAGTCTACATAGTCATCGGTCCAATCAGAATGATATTTTTCATAAGTTCTATCTTTTTTAGATTCAAATTCTTGTTCGTCATATTTTGTTTTTTTTCTAAAAATCACATCTCTTGCAATAAATAAAAAAATTCCCACAACGGCAACGGCAAAACCTCCAAACAACATTATTTTCTCTTCAGTGCTCATGGAGTACTCCAAGTTAGAGCTTGAATCTTCCACCTGAGAATAAGTAATGTTGAATGCACCTAAAAATAAGAGAGATACAAGAAATGAAGTTGTTTTTATCATTTGAATTACCTAGTCAATCTGAAATCTTCTTTAGCCGTATTTAGAACTACGTGCGTGATTGTGTTTTCGACGTTTGCCATAGTCGACAATGACTTCACAAAGCGACTCAATTCGTCTCTTTCCTTAAATTTGGCCACAATTATTGCATCTGTGCTGCCTGTAGTATCATAAACACAACACACATTATCTATTTTTGATAATTTTTCTTCCAATTCTTCAACATTTTTTTTTGCAATAATTTCAATTATCGCTGTAATTTCATATCCTATTTTTTCGTGATCAACTAGGACTGTATATCCTTTGATAATTTTTTCACTTTCTAATTTTTTTATCTTTGACAACACTGTCACAGCTGATAATCCTATCTTGAGGGCAAGTTGTCTGGCTGAAATACGCGCATCCTTAATTAAATTTTTTATAATTTTTTTATCTGTATTGTCCAAATTCATTATTTTCAATATTGTGAAAATGGATTTAAATTTTCATTAAATTAAATCCAATTTTTTATTGAATGCTCTTATTAGATTTTTAGATTTAAAACAAATGAAAACAAACCAATAATGTGAATAAACTATCTGAAATTGTCTCAAAAGGGGAAAGCTGTATGGAAAACGGTCAATATGAAGAAGCTCTGGCATGCTTTGAACAAGCTATCCTTCTAAGCCCCAAGGATCCAGACTTGTGGAATTCTAAAGCATCGGCACTACGTAGTATGGGTAGATATGAAGAAGCCATAGAATGCTTTAACAGATCTTTGGAGATTGATCCAAGGGACAAATACTCTTCTTAGATTTGGGCAATCATCCTATTTGTAATGACTACTCTTGAATTAATGAGATCATGTCATCTCAATCAGACGAAAAACGATTCTTAAATTTCTTTAAATATGGTTTATTCGACACACAACCTGTGACATTCACAACACCCATAATTGAAATTGTAAATGTTGTGGCCTCTGCCACAATTGATCAAAAATTAGATCTAAATAAAATTCAAGAAAAATTTCCTGATGTGGAGTATAATCCAGACCAATTTCCTGGGGCTGTGTTTCGATTAAAATCTCCTAAAACTGCAACTCTTCTTTTTAGAACTGGCAAGATGGTTTGTACGGGGTCAAAATCTGAGGAACTTGCAAGAAAAGCAGTAAAGACAGTGGTAGAAAAATTACGTAAGGGAAAAATCCCTATAAAAAAAGACGCTGAAGTTACCGTTCAGAATATTGTTTCTTCGATTAATTTGGGTGGCAAGGTTCATCTAGAAAAAGCAGCAAGAACAATTCCCAGAAGTATGTATGAGCCTGAACAATTTCCTGGATTAATCCATAGGATGATAGATCCAAAAACTGTAATTTTGATATTTTCTTCAGGAAAACTTGTATGTACTGGTGCCAAGACAGAAAAAGATGTTTATCGATCTGTGAACAATCTACATAGCCTTCTTGAAGAAAAAGATTTAATGCTTTACGATTAATTTGGTCTTTTAATACGTCTCTGACTGGGTTTACTAAAAACAGGAAAAATCCAGAAACTAACTTTCTGTTAATCTATATTATTAACAAAGTATTATCAAAAGCAATTGGATAAAGATATTGAATTAATGCTTGGCCAGGCTTTTGAATTATGTGAGGATGGGAATTATTTGGAGGCTCTCAAACTTTATGATTCAGTAATAAAGAAGAATCCAAAAAACATTAAAGCTATCATAGACAAAGCCGTGACTCTTCAAAACATTGGCAGGTTCAAACAATCCATCAAACTTTATGATAAAGCTCTCCAAATTGATGCCTCAAACCTAGATGCCTTAGTCAATAAAGGATCAGTATTACACACAATTGAAAATTACAAAGAAGCGATTTCTTGTTATGATGCTGCAATTAAACTTGATAAAAAATGCGCAATGGCTTTGGCCTACAAGGGTCTTTCTTTAGGTGAATTGGGACACCTTGAAGATGCAATTAAGCACTTCAAAAAAGCCTTAGACATCGATAAAGATTATGATCTTGCAAATATTAGTAAAAAAATTGCCCAAGAAATGCTAAAAGAATCAAAATCTAAAAAACTGTAACATCCCCTGGCGCAGGTTCACGTTTTAGGTCTTTTTCATGTGATTCAAAGAAATCTTTATGAATGCTATTTTGGTGTTCTCTCAACTGCTCTATATTTTCAAATCCATCGTGGCACAAATAACATTTTGGCTTATCTTCATCTTTAAGAGGCAATACCATGTCTCATGATGTTTTGTTGGTTACTTATTCCTTGATAATTTATCGGTTAAGGAATATATCCAGACAAAACTAGAATATTTTATGTTAGATCAACTGGTAAATGACTCCCAAGCCCTAGATAGAGCATTGTCTGGAGAAGAACTGTCATTTGATGATGGCATGGAATTGATGAATTATGATAATTTACACATGTTAGGGGCAGTAGCTGATCAATCTAGAAAAAAGCTTGTAGGGGATGAAGTCTCGTTTACCGCCTCTTACTACATGAATTACACAAATGTATGTGCTGCAAGTTGTCAAATGTGTGCCTTTTATCGAAAAGATGGGGATGAGGATGCATACACATTAACCCCTGAGCAAATTGAACAAAGGGTTGGCATCGCAAAACAAATGGGTGCAACAGAAGTCCATATTGTTGGTGGATTCCACCCAAAACTTCCGCTTGACTATTATGAAAACATGATGAAATTAATTAAAAAAAATCATCCCGAATTAAAAATAAAAGCACTAACTGCTGCCGAGATTTTTTTTCTATCCAAACTAACAAAAAACTCTGTCAAAGAAGTTCTTTCCAGGTTAAAAGAGTCTGGATTAGATTCCTTGCCTGGTGGTGGAGCAGAATTATTTCATCCAGAAATTAGGCCTAAAATTGCAAGAGGAAAATGTTCCGGGCAAGAATGGCTTGATACTGTAGAGACTGCACACAACATGGGGATCAAGAGCAATGTCACAATGCTTTATGGGCATATAGAAAAACCTGAACATGTAATTGATCACCTAATCAAAATACGGGAACTTCAAAAAAAGACTGGTGGATTCATTACATTAATTCCTTTAAAATTTAGTCTGGATAATACCGAACTAGAACAAGAACACTTGGTAAATAACGAATGCTCTTCTGTATATGATTTGAGAATAACCGCAGTTTCTCGTTTAATGCTTGCAAATGTGCTAAATAATATTTCTGTATACTGGGTTGCATATGGTAAAAAATTAGCACAAGTTGCTTTATCAAATGGAGGTAGTGACTTGGTAGGAACTGCATTCTCAGAAGAAGTTTATAGAGCAGCAGGAAAACCTACTGCATCATCTATCGATGAATTAGAAATTATGGTAAAAGAAATTGGCAGAAAACCCATTCAAAGAGATACTTTCTTTAATGTAATTAACAAATTTTAGAAACTTTTTATTTTAAAAATTTCTTTACTGATTCTAGTTTTTCTTCCATCTTTTTTTCTTTGTCTTTTCTAGAGTCTACTTTGAGAATTACCTCTACTCTTTCCACTCCAAGATTGTGAACTACTTCCATCATTGATTTTGCAGCATCATAGATTTTTTCGATATTATTTGATTCCAAAATTGTTCCCATGGGGTTTATCTCGTATCTTACCCCATCCATTTTTTGAATAGATTCTATTGCTTTGGCAATGTAAAAACTTGCACTAGTGTTTGATGTTCCTATTGGATACACACTGATTTCTGCATGGATCATGCTCTTGTTAGTAATTCCCCTCCCTTAAAGTAATTTGGTGTAATGATAATTGCTAAATTACGATAAAATTTTATTTTTTTGGTACGATGAATAAGATATTTGTAGATTTTCCAAAGACCTAAACTTTATCAAAAAAAAGACTATGGCTCTAGCAAAGCTAGTTTAGTCTCTATTTTGTCATAATAACCATTTTGATCCATTGCTGGAACAAAAAACTTGGCAGATACTTTTTCACCAATCTGTGCTGAACAATTTGGTACTACTACACTAACTCCATATTCTGATTCTCCGACACATCCTTGTTCAGTTATTGCTAAAACTGTTACTTGTTCAGTTACTTCAACGGGAAAAACGTTCCAAGGGGCTAAGATTATGAACAAAATCACAGCTAATCCGCCACCGATTAAGGCCATAGTTCGTATTGCAGGTGATTTTTTTTCTATTTGCTTTGTTTCTTGCATTTTGTTTCACTCTTATTGCGTCAATATCGAATATAACCCACACTCAAATTCATGAATAGTGCCAACTGACATTTGATGCTCTAAGATGATTCCATTACGTGGTTCGATTTTTTTTAACCCAAATTTCACTTTCCCAATTTTGGGATAGCTGTCAAACAATAAATTAGATAATTTATAAAATAATTTATGGCAAAGAGAGTAACTATAATGATTGACGATGATCTTGACAAAAAACTCCGTTTGTTACAAGCAAAATTGATTTCTAAAACAAATGAATCGGTTTCTTATTCTAGTGTAATTAACGACGAACTAAGAAAACAACTAAAATAATTCTCACATTTTGGAAAAAAATTTCAAAACCATTTGCATTGATAATTTCGTAACTTTGTTAAGATACTGAGCACCGTTTTTAATGATTATTTTTTCTATGAGGTTAAATGGGACTTGCTTTATGCAGCGGGCTTTTTTTCTTCTTTTTTGGTGCTACCTGCACTCTTTTTTCTAGCACCGAAACTAATGAGAATTAGCAAAAAACCCACGCCTGTCAAAATGCTTGCAAGAGTGTTCATGTTCTTGTTTTCTTCTTCTTGAATCATAAGTTCGATTATCTCCTCCTCGGTCATACTTGCTTTTCCAACAGGAACAGATGAGTTGATTATTGCTAATAATATAAGACCTACTGCCAACATGGCTATTCCTCCTCCCAGTATTTTTTTATCGACTAAAACCAATATGCTTATTCCGTTTAATTAATTGCCATATATTAGGAATATCGGAGTATTTTTTTTATTGCCCTAGAACGGTTCTGGGGGGTTTTGTACAAATACATTGCAAACAAGAACATCTGTTTTTGAATCCCTATACTGGACATTGCATGTTACAAACTTTCCTTTTAGTGTTCTTTCCAGATCTTCCTGTGATTTTTCTTCATATTGAGGATTGTCTGGATTATCGATTTTTGCAATAATTATTTTTTCTGTTTTTCCATACTCTTCTTGATTGTCCTTTCGATGATGAGTAATTAGCATCTCAAAGGCATTATTTGACAGACAAGAAATAACAGACCCACCTATACCATCTCCCATGATTTTTAAAATTTTTTGTAGTATAATTACTTGATGGCTATGCTTAGATTAAATTCTGGAACAAGGCCTTTGTCTTTTGCCATTTCAAACAATCTTCTGATAGATTCTTCTCCTTTATCTCCCATGTTCACAGTAACTGAATTCACATACATTTTTACAAATTTTTCAATTAGATCTCTTGGCTTACCTCTACTGTATTGCATGGAATATTCAATTGCATCATCTAAATTATCTAATGCATACTCTATTGATGCTTGAAGATATTTGTCAAATTTGTGAATCGTGTCCATCCCCAAACTGGTTTTCATAACATTAATTCCTAAAGGAACGGGTAAACCGTCAGTGGTTTTATCCCACCATTCCCCAACATCTAAAATTTTTACATTTCCTTCCTGAGCATAAGATAACTGAGTTTCATGAATTACCAAACCTGCGTCAACATCTTCATTTGCAACGGCTTGAGGAATATCGCTAAAATTCATCTCTACAAAATCAAATTTTCCAATCATTAACTGAAGTAGTAAAAAGGCGGATGTCATTTTTCCCGGAATAGCAATTTTACTCTTTTTTATCTCATCAATTGACATCGGCTTTTTTGAGGTGACTATTGGGCCATATCCAATCCCAAAACTACCTCCACTACGTAAAATGGTGTATCCTGGAATATATGCACAAGCATGAACAGAAACTGCTGTAACATCCAGTTCTGGGTTGGTAGCTTTTTGGTTTAATTTCTCAATATCTTCAATCACGTGTTTTACTTCAAAATCAGGAGATTTCACTTTTCCAGTAAACATTCCATAAAACATGAATGCATCATCTGAATCTGGTGTATGCCCTACAGAAATTTCCACATTGGCCTTCGAAAAGTTCGTTATAAAAATCAAAACTTGCTAAAGAATTCAGCCATAGACGATTTTGGTAACCAATGTCGCCAGATTACCAAATCCCAGCTTGCTATGGCAATAATTTCCTTTTGTGATTTTGGCTAAAATCAAACAGTGTAATTTTTTTTGATGTTTTTTATCAAAAAATATCTTGATTCTCAGAATCAATTCTCAAACCAATCAATCGTTTTTCTAATATATGGAGAAGGTTGAGCCAATAACGTGCAAACAATTGAGGCATACGAAAATGATGTTAATGCTCAGCCAAAATTTTTGAAAACATTCAAACCTCGAAAACCAATTCCTGACAATCAACAAAAAAATATCATATTCACAGGAAGTGGGGATTCTCTAGCCTCTGCAATGCTTGCAGAATCTTTTTCAAATTTTTCTGTAAAAGCAATTGATCCGTTAGATTTACTAAAAAACAAATTAGTCTCAAAGGATAAGACAGTTTACTTTGTTTCGATTTCTGGAAACACCATCTCAAACATCAAAGTAGCTAAGATAGCAAAAAAATCAGTGGCAATTACATCAAAACCAAAAAGTAGACTTGCAAAGGCCTCCAATCAAACCATCTTGTTGCAATACCCAAATGCAGATGTTTTTACTGCTGGCAGTATTAGTTTTTTAGAAAGTGCTCTTACTTGTATTTCTCTTGTAAATCCTATTTTAATTCCAAAAAGTAACGACATATACAAAAAAGCGTTTTTTGAGGCAAAAAAATCAAAAATTGGTAACAGGATTTTTGTTTTGGGAAATATGTATACGTATCCTATTGCAATGTATTGTGCTGCAAAATTTTATGAATTGTTGGGTTATGACTCCCATTACGAAAGAATAGAACAATTTTCACATATGGGACTTTTTTCTGCAAAAAAAGGGGACACTGTTATTATTTTTGAGAAAAAAAATGCACACAACACCCAACTTTTGAAAAATTTGAAAAAGGTTGGATTAAACCCAATAAACCCAAATTTTAATTCTAAAAATAAAATATCTCAAATTATTTTTTACACTTTTTTTTCGCAACTCCTGCCACTTTTTGAGGCTAAAAAACAACACAAAAGAGATTGTAATTTTGTATTGGCCAAAAAACTTCGTAAAGTTAGTGACAATATGATCTATTGATCTTATAATTCTCACAAGATTTAATAGCTGAATAACTGGGTTTGCGAATATGGTAAAGTACAAGTCCACCAACGAGGTCTTAAAAATTATCAAAGATAAGGATCAGATACGAAACTTCGGTGTCATTGCTCACGTTGACCATGGTAAAACCACCATGAGTGATAGTTTGTTGGCTTATTCTGGAATTATTGCCCCATCTGCTGCTGGAAAAGCATTGGCAATGGATTTTGACAAAGAAGAACAAGAGAGAGGAATTACAATTTATCAAGCAAATGTGACTTTGCACTTTTCTCAAAAAGGCAAGGAATACGTGATTAACATGATTGATACTCCTGGACACGTTGATTTTAGTGGCAGAGTAATCAGAAGTCTTAGAGCAATAGATGGAGCAGTAGTGGTGTGTGATGCTGTTGAGGGAATTATGACTCAAACAGAAACCGTTACTAGAATGGCCCTAGAGGAACGCGTCAAACCAGTATTGTTTATCAATAAAGTAGATCGTCTAATCAAAGAATTAAGATTAACTCCTGAAAAAATGCAAGAGACTCTTGCAGGTGTTGTTTCAAACTTTAATCAATTGGTCGAAACATATGCTGAACCTGAATACAAAGAGAAATGGAAGGTTTCCATTCAAGATGCTAGTGTAACATTTGGTTCTGCCAAAGATAGGTGGGCAATTAATATAGATATTATGAAAGACAGAGGCATTTCCTTCAAAGATGTAATTGATGCGTATCAAAATGAAAAAGTTGATGAACTAGTAGAAAAGGCTCCTCTGGCTGATGCTGTTTTAGGCATGGTTGTGAAACATCATCCACCCCCACATGAGGCTCAACAATACAGAATTCCACAAATATGGAAAGGAGACTTAGACTCGGATATTGGAAAAGCATTGTTGGCATGTAGTGACGATGGTCCTATGATAATGATGATTGTAAACATGGTATTAGATCCTGCAGCAGGACCTGTTGCTATTGGAAGGTTGTTTTCAGGTAAAATCAAAGATGGCCAAACTGTAAACATCATTGATGCAAAACGAGAAGGAAGGGTTCAATCTGTAAACTTCTTCATGGGAAATCAAAGGGAACAAGTTGGAGAGTTAGGTTCTGGTAATATTCCTGCATTACTAGGATTAACCGAAGCTAGAGCAGGTAATACAATTTCATCAATTAAAGACATGCCAATGTTTGAGGGGGTCAAATATGTATCTGAACCTGTGGTCCAAGTTGCAGTTGAACCAAAGCATCCAAAAGATTTACCAAAATTAGTCGAAGTATTAAAACAACTTACAATTGAGGATCCTAATTTAGTTGTAAAAATTGATGAAGAAAGCGGAGAGACCATCGTAGCTGGAATGGGTGTTCTTCACCTTGATGTTGCTACTCACCGTATTCAGGATGCTAAAGTTGAAATCATTACATCCGAACCACTCATCAATTACAGAGAGACAGTAAAAGGAACATGTGAGCCAATCATGTCAAAATCTCCTAACAGACACAACAAAATCTTCATGAAAGTTGAACCGCTAGAACCAAACATTGCACATATGCTAAGAACAGGAGAGATTAGTGACTTGAAAGATAAGAAAGTAGTGTCGGATCTTCTTAAAAAAGAAGGATGGGATACTGATACCATTAAAAGAGTAATGAAATTTGATTCTCGTGGAAATGTTTTGATTAACGGTACAAAAGGTGTGCAATTTGTTCATGAGTCAACTGATTCAATCAATTCTGGTTTTGATGAAGTGATGAAGGAAGGCCCTCTTTGTAAAGAACAAATGAGAGATTGCAAATTCACCTTTACGCACTTTGTACCTCATGAGGATACAGCACACAGAGGATTGTCTCAATTAGGTCCCGCATCAAGGCGTGCATGTATGGGAGCTTTGTTAACTGCTGGTACTACAATACTTGAACCTATGCTAGCAATCGAGGTTAGGGTTCCAACTGATTTGGTAGGTAATGTTGCAACCGTTCTTTCTGGAAAGAGAGGAAAAGTACTAGACATGCAACAAAAAGGCGCAAGCAGCATTATTACCGGAGAAATCCCAGCTTCAGAAACCTTTACCTTGTCAGAAGAAATGAGAGGTCAGACAGCAGGACGTGCAACATGGAATACTTCCTTTAAGGCATGGGCTGAGGTTCCAAAATCTATGATCCAGACAGCCATCGCAGACATTAGAAAGAGAAAAGGTCTGGCTCCAGAACCACCAGGTATCAACGAATTCATCGACAAAGAATAAAAAATTCTAAAAACTTAATTTTGAATTTTACAAAAGTTTGTTTGTTTTTTTAAACAAACATAATGTTAACACTGATTTTTACCTTCTCTTTACACGGAAAAAAGTCAAAATAGAGCTGTCATCAAATAACAAAGCGTTTTTGGTCTTAAGCTCTGACAGCGGTTCAGGCCCCTAGGGGAAACTCAAGTCTGAACCAATACTTTTTTGTTTAAAATTCTAATCGATCTAAATTTTTGTTGGATTGTTTTGCGAATTTGGATTTAAAGGAACATGTGTGTTTTTTGAACAATCATTACTTGATAACCTATTTTAAAAAAATTTAATGCGTTGATTGATGAAAAAATTGATTCTATTTATGAAGAATTTCGTTGCGAACTAGGGATACATGAGCGTGATATACTTAATGCTCAAAATTTACACAGACAACTGTTCAGTAAAAATCCCTTTAGATACGAATCTCCTTTCCTAATTTCTGCAGTATGCGTATATGCAATCTCTCATAACATCCCTCAACAAGTAACCATCGAAGAAATTGAGAAAATCGCCCATATCAAAAAAGAAGATATTATAAAATGCTACAAGATGGCCCTAAATTCCGAATTTGATTTGTCATTGCAAAAACGAGATGATGATGTGGCCCATTAATTCCGCAAATGACATAAAATGAACAAACTATCCGTAATACTTTTAGAATATTAGAAATTGTTTTCTTTAAAGGTCGGGAAGTAGGTTCACATAATGGATGGTCAAAGGACCAACAAAAGATCGTCCTACTTCTCTATTGTTCTAATTACAATTTATGATTAAAAAAGGCTACGTAGTATTCATTATGTTTTAGGTCAATTAGTAGTGATGTTTTTATCTTGAGGATATTTCTAGCAAAAAATTTACCTTATTAACCAAAAAGTAAATGTGGTTTTTATTCTGGTTTGTTTTAGATTAACTGGTTATGGGATTGATGTATACCAAATTGTATTTGAATTTTGAACCAGAAGAATGGAAACAAATTTCTTCAAACCCTACAACCTTTGAATCTATTCAAGATAATGTCTTTTTAGAAATAATGGATACTTCTCAAAATTCTTGTCGCTTACAATTTAAAAAAGGTGGAAAAGTAAATCTCCTTAGAGTAGTTGGCAGGTTTCGTTTAACTTGGAATGACGATGATTTGATAAATTAAACAAAAATGAAATAATAAAAATGGGTTTGTTTTTAAAAAAATAATGTCGCTGGAAACTAAAGTTAGACAAATCCTAAATGATTTTGATGGATGCTCTTCTGAAGAGTTTTTAGATTTATTAAATAAAATCCAAGATTCATTCAAAAGTCAAATCACTAGAGATTATCTTAACGGAAAAATGGATGCTATCTCAGGTGATGCTAGTGAAAAGGAAAAGAAAAAACTCTGCAAAAATCTCAAACCGTACTTGGACTGGTATTTACAGGGTTTATGAGTCACTCAAACTGTCGTATTTTTGATTTTGCTATTTTTATCAACTCTAAATCATTTTTTACTGTGGGTAAATCCCCGATTAAATTTAGATAATATTCGTGCCCTGTATCTTGGGCCTTTGTAATGTCTGTTTCATAAGATGTAAGTGCTTTTTCAAGAAATGCAATATTTTCAATTAGTGTTGATATTGATTGACGGTTTGACAGGCTATTTTGGATTTTTTGGGTTATTTCATCAATTTGCGGAATTGTTTTCATTGCAGCTTGTTTTAAAATCCCTCCAAACATTGCTGCAGAATCTTTAATCTCTGGACTTTTATCTACAGTCATCAATCTTTTTTTGTAATGGTTCAGAGATCTCAAAATTATGTCATATCCTCCTTCTTCTATGAGATATATTCCTCCTAGCCAATTTTTTTCAGACAATCTCTTAGGTTTTATTGCAGCATTATTATAATTTCTTAATCAGTCCTAACAAAATTTTAGCACTAGAAGAATTTATTCTGGATGCTAATATAGCTTGGATGCTTTACCTTATTTATGGACTTGAAAACACAGCAAGGAATGGTACATTCAAATGCATCTTGTCCTGATTGTCAAAAAGAAACCCTGTATTGCGGGAAAATAGAATCTAAAATTGGCGACCTAAATAGAAAGGAAATACTATTTTGTAAATCTTGCAAATTTGTTATTCCAGTAGCAGAGTTCAAAAAGATGCTTTTTTCAAAATAGTCTCAAACACCGAAATCTTCTTGGATTGGTGATTCTTCTCTCCCAATAAGATGAAGTAGGATTCCTGCCATAACAATTCCAATTCCCATTAAACCCACAAAGGTACCTCCATGTTTAAGAGAGCGTAAAGGGTTATCTGTATTGGGGTCTGTGGAAATTGAATAAAACAACACTAGGCCAGAAATAATCATTATTATTCCAAAAACCATGATTACAATTCCAATCTTCACATCTTGAGTATTTCAACTCCGCCTAATAAACAGAAACAATTCATCGCATCTTCCATATCTGATAAAATAAATTCAAAACAGAAAGCAATTTTAGGTCAATTTCGTACAGGAGCTTATGGTGTATTATTTTTTATTTTTGCTAATTCTATTCCTTATTCCTCTCAATAATTACGCTAATGCTGAAACTTTTGACATTAATATGCCCACTGGTTCTGCAAGCCCAGATGCTCCATATTTTTGGCAAAATGAAAAAACTGGAGAGCCTACGGGCGATATAGAGATTTCCTTAGGTGATACGGTTATTTGGAAAAATGGAGATCAGGCAAAACATACTATCACTTCAGGTACTTTGGAGGATGGTCCTGACGGCATATTTGGTGGAACAAACTTTTTAGTTCCAGGACAATCTTATGATTTTACTTTTACAGAAAAAGGCAGGTATCCTTATTTTTGTTTGATTCATCCTTGGATGACCGGGGTTGTGACAGTAACAGCAGGGTATAAAATAATTCCAGATGTCGGTAAAGATGTGGGGGATGGTTTAACAATTTTTAATGTGGATTATCAATATAACGGAATTATTTCTAATCCTGTGATAAATGAAGATAAAAAGTCAATCACATTTCAAATTTCAAATGATCCAAAATCAATTGATTACAATTTAATGTTATTATTGCCATCTGATTTGATTGAGGGGCCTTATGCAATATTTGTTAACGATGAAAAAAATTTAAGATTTGACTATTTGCCTGGTGGTGAGATAAATACGATTAATATTGAATTATCTGACAGTACTAATGAAATTACTATTGTAGGAACAAAAATTGTTCCTGAATTTGGAATTTTTTCTGTTATTGTTCTTGGGATGGCTCTTACAAGTTTATTTCTTACACAAAAATCGAGAATGCCTCTAAAATATTGATTTTGGATCTGATCTTTTACAATCTCTTATAGCTGTTTCAATAGATTATATTTAGTAAATTTTCAAATTAATTCATGGCAGCAAAAAAAATTGATTTGCTAAAAATTGTAGAGGATATAATTAATTTAGATCCAAAAATGAGATTTGCTGCCATTATTGACGCCAAAGGAAACATACGAGAAGCAATAATGAAAGGCGGTAAAACTTCCTTGAAAACCCAAAAAGAGGAGGAGCATTTTTGCAAACAAGTTGCACAAAGAAAAGCTATGAGAAAAGAATTTGATCGCTCTCTTGGAAAAGTTAGATATGTGCATGTGGAAAGAGAAAAGGTAACTCAAATGGTTGCATATACCAAAAGAAACATCATTTACTTTACAATGGAACCAGAAATGTCCATTGAAAAGAAGATAAGGATAGTCACTAAAATTAAAAAAATAACCTCTGATCTTTAGCTTAATAATTAATTTTAAAGATGATTTTAAATGAAAAAATTTCTAGTTGATTCTAAAATGTTTGAATTTGACAAGTTTTATCGAGATTGTCAAAAGAATAAACAACCATTTGTCAAGGCTAAAAAGAATCCGATAGATGACAATTATTTGATTCAAATCGACGTTACTACTACCAATAAAAAAATTCCCCTAAAAACCCAAAATAAAATTAAATCACTTTTTAAAAATGAAAAAACTTTTCTTAAAAGAAACAAACTTGAATTCGTCTTTAAGGGAAATAATGTTAACGAAGAAACTGCATGGTTTGATGGGGTGTTGCCGAAACGACTAGATCCGTTCTGTGAGATATTGTTTGATTTATGTAATGAATAAAACAAGAATTCCTTAATTTTTGCTCAAACTTACACTAATATTGATTTTTTTTTAATTATAGTTATGCCAAAACTAAAAATTTTGATTGATGAAATGGATGATGGATGGGATGAAAAACTCCAAATGCTTGGGTATGATGCATTCAGCGTAAAAAAACTAAGAGCCGAAGGAAAAAAGTTGCGAACAGACTACTCTGTTATTAACTATGCCCGAGAAAATGGGATGATCCTAGTTACACGAGATACTGAAAGCGGTCAAGCATGCGAAGAAAATAGTTTACCATATATTCTTCTTGATAATGAAGAAATTTTTAAAATTGTTTTAGATAAAGTTCATCAATTAAGTAAAAAAATTTCTGATTAAAGCAAACTATTTTTCTACACTTTTGTATTTTTCTAAAACATTTTTCTCACCAATTTCTTTTACTTCTATAGATAAATCATTGAGGATTTTAAGACCTTCTAGTATTGGCTCTTTCTTAATTCCCTTGTTCTGTAATTTGTGTTTTAAAACCAATTTTTCATTATTTAAAAAACTCATGAAAGAAACATCGTTTCCCATTTTCAAATCCAAAAAAAATTTCACATAAGCACCATGTGTGCGAATACCCATGCTATGTGATATTTTAACTTCTATTTGATTCAGGTGATTTTTTTGCATAATTCAAGTTTATTTACATATGATTGGAATGTATTTTATGGAAAGTTGTGATAGGAGAACCCGTGCATACAAAAATGGCAAAACTTTTGATCAATGCAAGGAAATTGCCGAATCTATGAATCCTGATTTTAAAATACAAATTGACTCTAAAGGGAAAATCTTTTGGGCTGAAATTCTAGAACAGGTGGATCATGATGAATTAATTTACAAATTGACTTTGAAATATCTTCGTCGGGACGGATATGATATTGGAAATTTTAAAATTCCGGAGGTTAAAAAATTCACAACGTAGGATCTATTTTACAACTACCATCTGCATTTCTTAATTTCCTTGCCATGACAAATGGTGTGATTAACAAAATAGGTATGGCAATTGCGATAAAGATGGTTTGTAGCTGAGTGAGAGCCACAGTAAGGGCAATCCCACTTGCTGTTCCTACAAAAATACTCAAAAAAGTACCTGCACATGTTGGACATGCTATGAACAAACCTGTCGCCGCACCAATGGTGCTCATTCCTCTTCCTTTCTTGGATATTACAAATGCACTTACTGCAATGGATGTGTTTAGACCAACCAAGTAAGAAACAATCACCTGCAAAATAAGATTGATTGGGATAATTTGCAATCCTACATGTTCTGTCAAAT
>JASFUC010000006.1:0-20241 GCA_050050475.1 Nitrosopumilaceae archaeon | reverse complement strand
GAATTTGTAGTTTTTCATGAATTTTTTTTATATCAACAATGTTGTAAAGCGAGATTATCAATCCAGAAATCAAAACATAACTGATATCTGGTCTGTTCAATTCAGCATACATTTCCAGGATAGACTCAGTTGCATCATCTCCATCTAGAGTAGCAGTACCAAAAACAAATCCGTCAATTACAAAATCACGTCTCATAATCAGGCCAGATAAAATGGATTTTTTTGAATTTTGATTGAAACTTTCTGCTATGGCCAAACCTCGGAGTCCCTTCTTTTCAAGATGCAGAGGTCTCATTTTTGTGCCTCCTAAGATATGCCCTATAGCTTAATCCAGCAACACCCATGATAATACCAGTAATTACAGACCAAGCAACAAATGAAACAATGTTTGAATCATCCAACAAAATATCAAGGCAGATTAAACATCTAAAGTTTCGGTTCTATCACACCGGCCCAAAAGGACCTGCCTATAATAGAAACGAATGAGATTGATTTCTGAAACATCTAAATAGATTTAGTGCAAAGAGGTTTTGTGCCTGAAATTATATGTGAAGACTGCGGAAAAAGATTATTTCATGAAAATGAAGATACCTTGAAGATACAACAAACCATACATGAAAAGTTCTGCAGGAAAAAAGAGGGAGAGACACACAGTTACATGCACAGAGATCCAGCACACATGTCAACTTTTGATTCTGAGCGAGAATACGATGTGAATGGTACACCTGTCCTCAAAAAATAAAAATTCCTCTCCAAACACTGCAAAATTATATTCTGGATGCTGACAATTACAAATGTTGGGAAAAGAAATTCACTATGATGTTGTCATTGTTGGTGCAGGACCTGCAGGTTCGTCTGCAGCCTACCAAGCTGCCCTAAATGGTGCAAAGGTTGCGCTAATAGAAAAAGAAGAATGCATAGCTGAAACTGTCAGGACAAGCGGAGTAACATGGATAAAAAACATGAAAGAATTTGGAATTCCAAACGATTGTTTTAATCCAATCAAAAACTATTCGTTTTGTTCTCCTAACAATGAAGTCACCATTAGTGATTCGGTTGCTCAAGCTGCAGTTTTAGATGTACGAAAGACGTACAGGTGGCTAGCAAGAGAAGCAGAAAAACAAGGAGCAGAGATTTTCGTAAAAACAAATGTCAAAGATGTTATCAAAAACAAGCAAGGAGACATCGAAGGAGTAATTGCCACAAGCCCTGAGGGAAAAATTTCTTTTTTTGCTAAAATAATAATTGATGCTAGTGGTTTTGGCTCCGTTGTTTCAAAAGCAATGGGTTTTGTTAAACAATGGGAAAGATTTGGTGCAGGTGCAGAATACGAAGTCAGGGCTGAAAATGTAGATCCTGAAACATGGTGGTTGATGGTTGGCCAAAAATATTCCCCAGCAGGTTATGCATGGATTTTCCCCATAAGCGATAAAGTTGTAAGAATTGGTGTAGGGATAGGAAAGCCAGAATCTTTGGTAGATCCAACTGAAAGATTAAAGAAGTTGATTGATGCAAGAGAAGGCCCCATCAGAAAACTAGGAAAGATAGATTCAATTGAATTTCATTATGGTTTAATTCCAAATGATGGACTATCAAGAAAATCTGTATACAATAATTTGATTTTAGTTGGAGATACTGCAGGTCAAGCAAACCCTTTGGTTCTGGAAGGAATTAGATATGCAATAAAATTTGGAAGGGTGGCGGGTAAAGTTGCATCAGATGCGATAAAATCTGGAAAAACCGATGAAGTATCCTTAATGCCATATGAAGATACATGGAGAAAAGAAATAGAATCCAAAATAAAATCTGCAGGGAAGGTACAAGATAGATGGATTGGGCTTTCTGACGAACAATGGGATAAAGAGTTAGACATAATCAAGGAGTTAAAACCTGAGGAGTTTTTGGATTTCATAAAAGCTGATTTTGGATTATCAAACATGCTAAAGCTTGCAACACACCATCCAAAATTAGCAGTAAGGCAGTTATTTGGATTGGTAAAAGGAATTGGAAAATAATTTAGTGTGTTTTAACAACAAACAGTGAATTTAAGAATCATTATCAAATAGATATTCTATCATGGTTCATTATTATGTAAATAAATTAAAGCGAGTTTCAACCAGGCCTTCTTCATGTGTTTTTTGTGGTAAATCAGACCTCAAAGCGGATGCGGTTTTGGCCACCATGGGACCATCAGAAAAAAATGCAGATTATGTTCCGTCAGTTCTTTGTCTTTCTTGCGAAACCCTGATGATAATCACGTCTAATCCAGGAGAGGTCATAGGCATTCATCATTCAGCAGGAAATCAAGCCACTATGCGTGGGCCTTAGTATCAAAAAAAGAAATACCATCATTTATTGGAATCTCAAAATAGAATGTGCCTATAGGTATTTTATGGAATTAGACATTATGAATTGTACCTGTTAGACTAATCAAAGATAAACAAACTTTTTCTATATGTAAAATAGGATTTGATTGTGAAAATACTCTTAATTAACAAAAACAAGGAAACTGCATCAACTCTTTCAAAATTCTTTGAAGGGAGAGGATTTTCTTTGAAATATTCAAATGAACCTATGGAGGGAATAGGCCTAATCCGTCAAGAAAAGTTTGATGTGATTCTTTTGGATGTAAGCATGCAAGTCGCTAACGGATTTGGAATTATTGAGTTATTGGCTTCAGATGACATTTTAAAAGACCAAAATATATTCATATTTTCCGAAGAAGACATTCCTGAAATACAGTTAAAGAATTTTCTAAGAAGAGACGGAGTTAATGGATTTTTAAAAAAATCTTCCAAACCTGAAGAACTCTTAGCAGTGATTAATGGTTGAAAATTTAAATTATTTTTCCTAGGTATCTCTAGGAGATTCATAATCTTTGTGAACAAGTATCTTGTCAAAGCCCTTATCCTTGGTAGGTGTCTCTAATTCTCTAAGCTGTTTGTTAATTACAGCCATTGGTAATTGATCAACCCTTCTCCATCTTCTTTGCTCAATTTGACCTCTTGAAGTATTCATGAATATTCCAATTACCTGAGCATTGTATTTTTTGCCAAATCGGTATGAGATTTTCGAATTTCTCGAGTTAGGTTTGTGTCATCAACTACAACGCTTTTGTCTTCCTTGAGATAATCTTCGATGTATTCAAGCTCTTTTTTCCTATTGTTGTTAAAGTAAGATAATTCAAAAAAATTTGTTTATCGTTATTTTCATCCTTCCCAAAAAATAATTTCAAAATAATCTAGAAAAAATCCGTCTGGTTTACCTAAATTGATCCACCTTTAATACTTGGTTTATTTTATGATTTGAATAGAGATGACTGATTCTAATTCTTCACCACCAGTTAGCAAAATTATGAACAAAGCTTTGATTTTTGTAAATCCAGAAACCACATCCTATCAGGTTGCCAAGATGATGAAAGAAGGAGGAATAAGTGCAATTTTTATTAAAGAAAAAGAAGAATTCATTGGCATAGTAACAGATAGAGATTTTGCAACCAAAATTGCTGTAAACAAGCTTTCCTTTGAAACTCCGATTAAAAATATAATGTCTTCTCCAATCATTACTATTGATCACCAAGAACTAATCTCCAATGCAGCCAAATTGATGGGGAAAAACAAAATTAGGAAACTAGCTGTTACAGAGAATGGCAAAGTGGTGGGAATACTTAGAGCCATTGATTTTGTCAAATACCACGAATCCTAAGAAGTTATTCACCTTACACTGAAAAAGTCATTTACAATCACATCGTGATACTCTAATTGAGCAACATACACGCCAGGCTCAAATGGAATTTGTACCAACTCATGGAATCTACCTGACGAATCATCCTTGAGTGCAATTGATTCGACCAAAGTACCTTGTTGATCAAAGATATCTACAAACAAATCTTCCCTGAATGCCAACGATTTCTGGACTGCCCCGGACAAAACAAGTTTCTCATCAAATTGCGCTTCTATAATTGCAGAACGAGAACGAATTGGAAGGTATCTTTCAATTAGTCGTTTTAATTCATCCAGTTTTTCATCGGCATTCTCCAAATCCCTATTTGCCAAGTTCAGTTTTATATCGGCCATTACCTCAGAGAATCTAGATTCAGAATCATAATTAGAGCCACCAAATTTTTCAACAAAAGTTTGAAGTTCTTCAAATTCTCTGGCCAATTCCACTACATCATAATCAGATTCAGAATAGTCATTGTCAAATTCTTCTTCGATGTTAATTATTTGAGTGGCTTTAACATTTTGATATTGTAAGGTCACAAAGTACAAGCCTGGCTCTGCGGGAGCAAACCATTGAGTGAAGAAATCACCATGCTGAGTATCAGTGAATTTCAAGTTGCTATGTTTGCTTCCATCCATATTGAATATTGTGACATAAAGATTTTCCCTGTTATCAAATCGTGATTTTTCCACAGCTCCTCTCAAAACCCAGATATCTTTTTCTAAATCGTATGAAATGTTATAGATTATTCTTTTGTTTTCAGTTCCCAAATGCTCTGCTAGAAATTGTCCAATTTCTAAAAGTTTAGATTCTACATCAACAAAATTACCCAACTCAACTAATTCATAGCCATCCAGGATCATCTGATTGTATTCTTGTTCATATTGAGCAAATCCAGGATGGTTGAAATTGGAAACAGCATTAGAATATGCTTCTAATTTTTCCTTAAACTCGATTCTCTTAAGCTCATCCAAGCTATACCCCACATCAGAACCATATGGGTCTTCATCATATGCATATGAAACCTCTCTCCACTCTACAAACAAATCGCGCACCATTTCATCAGCAGCTTCAATGTCACCTGCAATCACAAGGTCTCTTGCATCATCAATTTTTTCATTGAATGTCTCTGAGAACTCTATGAATCCTGGAAGGAATCTTTTGGTTTTCATACTTAATTCAACTAAATTTTCCAAAGACTTTGCTCTTTCCAAAACATTTCCAGCACGTACCTTGATTGCCTCTTCGTCTTGTGCATCAAGATCAGCTTTTATTTTTGGAGCAATTTCACTAGCCCATACCAAAAGAACCTCAATTCTGTCGATTCTGGTAATGGATGGATTTCCCGATTCCATTTGTTCGGCTGTATCTAAAATTTTTAGGGCATTGTCAATTAAGAATAGATTATTATAATCAGCTTGTAGTTCTGCTTGCTCCTTCATTGCTCGATATTCAAATTTTAAAATTGAGACAGGATTTCTTTTTTCTCTCAATTCGGTCATAGACCTATCAAAAGCCGAAACAATTTCTAAAATTTCATCAATAGAGGAGGCATCATCGACGTCTTCAAGTAACCGTTCCCAATCCCTTAGAAGACCAGTATCAACTCCAATATCTTGAGAGATTTCTATAGATTTGCTAATTCTAGAGGAGATATCAGCGGTCTTTTTCATTTTAGAGATTTCTGATTCGGATTCAATGATATCGTCAACAGAGTTGGCTTTTTGCAGTTTGGATTTTAACGAATTCCAGTCAGGCATCAAAATATTAGCCAAGTCATAGTTTTCTGTGGAATTTGAAGAAATGAATCTCTCAACATTGTCCAAATCACGCAAGATTATGGCGCCTTGATGAAGTTTTATAGTATCATCTTTGTTTTCAAGCACTTCTTCAATGCTTGTTTTTGTTTCAAAGGTAGGCTTTGTTGAATTCCAATCAGTGATAATGATTTTGTATAAATCATTTTGTTTTCTTGAGACCACATCTAGGTAACGGGCTTTGGATAAAAGATCAGTTAGTTCGGATAGCTCTGTTGTATAAAGAGGACCAGTACCCCTAGCAAAAATAAAACCAATTTCTTCCTTTACAGGTCTGGGCAAGATGGTGTTTGATTTTTTCATTAAATTCAACAACATCTCTTCAATTTCATCAAATGTCAAAGTTTTAACAGCAGTCTTTTGTGGATCAGCATTTCTTACTTCAACAAAGGCATCAGATAAAATATCTAAGCTTGTTTTTTTATCTCCAATCTCATAATAAAAAACCGAAGCAAATATTTCACTGTCAATAGACTTTGATACCTCAAAAGAAATTTCATCGTTTTCCAAAAGTTCAGATACAGAATCAAGAGAAGATGAAATAGCAGGTCGTATAGAAGGGTTTACTTCAAAAACAAATTCATCTGTAAAAAACTCATTTAATAGATCAACATAGATTTCCTCCAACTCTTGCAAGTCATTGTTAGAAACAGCGATGTCCAATCTATTAAAAAATGTTGTACCTATCCCATATTCTGAATCAATAAAATCAATTTGGTCTGAGACAAGTTTTTCTGCATTTTCTAAAAGGTCTTGTTCAGATGGTTTTTCGTAACGTTCGGAGATAACCTGAAAGTTTGCCGAAGTAGAATAATCACCATAAAATAATTTAATTTCATAATCCCCAATCAGTCCGCAGATTCTACCATCTAAAGGAATTACCTCTGTGATGAATACGCCATTTGATAATGGGATTAATTGCTGAATTTGACATAAATCACCTTGAGGATTAATTATCTGCATAATAAGAAACGAATCATCGAGTGGATTGGCAACCTGTCCATAAATAAAAAGAGGTTCGCCTCGGTCATATTTGCCAAAATTATCAAGGATTGTAATTCTGTCAGAGGATTGCCCATTGGCATACACAGGCATCAACAACATTAACGCAAAGCCAAGCACTATTGCCCGTTTCCTCATGAACCTGTGATAGTATTCTAATCCTACTTAAAATTTAAGAATGTATGACAACATAATTTTGTCTGATTTGCAAAAATTATGCCAATGTGAGGGTGTTCAATGAATCTTGCAATCCAATAGATCCCACAGCTTCAGAATTTAGAACCACCAAGCATTCACTATGAAACTGTTCTGGAGTTTTTGTCCTACAAGATTTGCAAATCAAGCAGATTATTTTTTTGCACCCAGCGCACTGTGCAAAATCAATCAACATTCCTCCACATACTCTACACGACTCATCAGGCATTTTTTCTTCAATAAAACACTAGAAAATTTGAATATAAGGAAAACGTAGAACTCGTTCATTCAAGCCTAAGATTATAATTGAAAAGAAAATAATTAAAATCATGGACAAGGTAAGAAAAATTTTTGATGAATGGGCTCAAAATGGACGAGCAGAACTTATGGAAAAGGAGCACGGAAAAAATGTCTCAAAGTTTTTAGAAAAAATTTTCTTTGAAGAGTCATTTTCATTTTTGGATGTAGGTTGCGGTAACGGATGGGTGGTTCGAAAAATAGCATCACATCCAAACTGTACAAAGTCCATTGGAATAGACAAAAGTAAAAAAATGATAATCCAGGCAAAAAAAAATAAGACAAAGTCAAGAGAACAATATATTCATACAGACATTGAATCTTGGAAATATAAGGGAAAATTTGATTTTGTGTTTTCTATGGAATCACTATATTATTCCCATTCTATTGATGTTGCACTTAAGAAAATATACAAATTGTTAAAACCTGGGGGAAAGTTTTTTTGCGGTACAGACTTTTACAGCGATAACAAGGCAACTGCCCATTGGGCAAAAAGGATGAATTTGAAAATGCATTTGCACTCTAAAAGCGAATGGAAAAAGATTTTCAAGGATGTAGGGTTTGAAACCAAAACAAAACACATTAAGGATAAAGATAGTCGAAAAAAATGGAAAAAAGAGTATGGAACTTTGTTTATCATAGGGACAAAACCCAAAAAGGAATATTCAAATTAAATCAAAACTAACAGATGTTGTGTGAGCTGGAGCACGACACGCTGCCACGGCAGAGGAAACTCCTCCCTTCATACAGGAAATGTGATCCGGAGATGGATAATCAGAGATGATTGGCAACGAAGCAGAAAAAAATCCGACTTGGCGCACTATGATGGCAAAACCTGAGGTTTCCAAAGAAGGAATGAAAAAGACGACCCACATGAAGCAAAGCCAAACAGAACTGTAGGATCCTGTACCAAGTTCAGGTAGGCTGCAAAGCGAAATATCGTGAAAACAAAAGGAGGGTTACTCCCAGCACACCCAATTATTTTGAAAAAATTCCCTGTTGTTACCGACTAGCTCATTGAATTTACTTGGTCTTTGCAGATATCTGCATTGCATCTACACGATGCATCACAAAGACAAGAACCTTGCATCTCACAGTCACACTCCGAGCCCATTTCTGCAGATGCTGCACATCCACATGCTGCCTCTTCTTCTGCAGGTGCTGTTGGTGGCGGTGCTTGTTGAGTAGTCTCAGATTCATACACACTGCGGGTTTGCTCATAACCGGCATCATCACGTAATTGTGCCTCTCCTCTGTTGGTTTGATAGCCTCCAGATGAAGCACTAGTTTGATATCCGGTCAATCTACTTGGGTCAATTCCGGTTTGTGCAGTGTCCTGATTCTTAAGTGCCCTGCTACTGAAAATGAAAAATCCTATGCCACCAATTGCAGCCATTCCTGCCATCCCATATACAATCAATACTGGAAATTCCCCAGTAGAAGTTGTTGCAAAATCTTTAGGGGCAGTTGGAGTAACCCCTGCAATTTCCACGCCATCCAAAGTATCTAGTGCACCAAATCCGATGGAGGAAAGATTAGCCGCATCAGCGGATTGCACACTTCGTACTACATAATTTTTATCCGCAACAACTTCAGCTTCAAAAACTCTTTCAACCTGTCTTCCTTCCCTGAGACTACTTTCACCCATTGTCCAGTGAGATACAACAAATCCAGAAATGGATTCATCTAAACCAAACCCACTGGCATCAACATTGATTCCAGTTGGATCAAATAAGAAATGCCAATTTGTCATTGGTTGATTTTTAATATATTCAGCATCAATAAGATTTTTAGATAAAATTTCTTCAGCTTCACTTCCCTTTAGAATATTGTAAACTATAGGTTCATCTTCCTCTAAAACAGAGATAGGATGATTAATCTCGACACCATCAATTACAACTGGGTCAGTTACAGTTAATCCCCTCCAGCCCATATCAACAAGAGTTTTTGTCTGATCTTTTGAAATCACATAATCTGTCAAAGTTCCCTCCAAGATTACTCTATAGTCAATTGAAGTATTCAGATTTCTTCCCTTAAGATGAAAATCATAGGTCACAGTTAATGCTGAAATTGAAGAACCACTTCCATCATTTTGAATTTTGGAATTTAGTCTGTCAATCAAGGCCTGGACCTCAGGATTGCTTTCATCTGCAGTTCCGCTTACTGTCCACTCTTTTGTATGTAATTCATCAAACAGAGTTCCTCCGCTAGGATATTCTATGAAGACTGTTTTTTGGTAATTTACTTTAAAGAATGATTCATCACTATTAGGATTAATTCGAGCTTCCATTTGAGCTGCCCAAACAGGAGAACTAGAACTAACAATAAGAATACCGGCAAGAAGAATAGTTAGAGCTACTACCCTAGACACAAAATAGTTGCTTCAATTAAGAGTAATAAACTTATCCTAAAAACAGATCGGAGTTTTTTGAAAAAGTAATATGGAGTATTATTTCCAGAAATTACGGTTTTAGAAAAGATATGATGGTCACAATTTTAGCAGGAGGAACTGGTTCTGTCAAACTAGTTCGAGGTTTAGTCTCACAAGACATTAAGGTAAATGTAATTTCCAATGTAGGGGACAATTACTGGCTTTACGGACTTTATGTGTGTCCCGATATTGATACAATAATTTACGGTCTTGCAGACCTACTTGACCAAGAAAGGGGATGGGGCATAAAAAAAGACACTTTCAACTTTTTAAGACAAATGGAAATCTTTGGTGAAGAAACTTGGTTCAGAGTAGGTGATAGAGATGCAGCAACTCATTTGATTAGAACAAACATGCTAAAAAATGGCAAGAATTTGAGTGATATTACAAAATGGATGTGTGAAAAATTTGCAGTTAGTGCAAACATAATTCCAGTTACAGACAATAGTGTAGAAACAAGAATAACTACTGACAAGGGAGAATTGCATCTTCAAGAATTCTGGGTAAAACACAGAGGAAAAGATGCCGTTGAAGGAATCCAATATATCGGAGCAGAAAAAGCAAGACCAAATCCAGAGGCAGTAAATGCCATCCATGATGCAGACTTGGTAATTCTTGCACCAGGCAACCCATTGACATCAATAGGGCCGATGCTCCAGATAAAAGGAATTAGAAAAGAGCTATCAAAAATAAAGAAAAAAGTAATTGCAGTAAGCCCCTTAATCGGAGACAAAGCAATTACGGGGCCAGCAGCTAAATACATGGAGGCGGCTGGAATTGAAACAAATGCGTATGGATTGGCTAAAATGTATTCCGATGTTTGTTCAAATATTATAGTAGACACCAAAGACAAAGCATTGTTAAAGAAAATTCAAAATCTGGATATGAAAGGATATGAGACAAAGATTACAATGAAAACCAAAATCGCAGAAGATGCTCTGGCTAATTTTATTTTAAAACAAGTTCACGTATAGTTTGAAAACCGCAGCAATAATTCCAGTAAAAACATTTTCTAAAGCTAAAACAAGGCTTGGTTTATCCTCAGAAAAAACTGAAAAAATTTGCGAGTTGATGTTAGAAGAAATTCTTCATACTTTAACAATATCGCCCTTAATTGACAAAATAATAGTCGTTACCAAAGACCCAAGAGCTTTGGAGATAAGTAAAAAGTTCAACGTCATCTCGATCACAGATACGGAAGAAACGGGAGTGAATAACGCAGTTTCTTTAGCAGATGATTATCTAATAAAAAATAAATTTGATGCATCTGTTGTTTTTCCTCAAGACATACCATATATGAAAACTCAAGATATCGAATTTATCTTAAAATTCAAGGCAGATACAAATTTTGTAATTGTAGTTCCCTCCAGAAGGTTTGACGGTACAAATGCATTGGTACGAATGCCAATTGATTTAATGAAAACACACTATGACGAGGATAGTTACAAAATACACATGAGCACAGCCAAGGAAATCACAAGAGAGGTATCATTAGTATTCGCAAAAAGAATAATGTGGGACGTAGATAATTTGGAGGATTTGCAGTTCTTGCTTGGACAAAACGAAAAACCGGAGATTGCCAAAAAAATTCAGAAGATTTTAGAGTAGAATGAAGGAATTATTTTCACATTTTCACTAAAAATAACCCAAATCAGGCTACGATCTGCAAAAAGCTTATATATAATAATACAGCAATGGTTAAATATTATAATTAAATGTCGCAGGAGTTATGAAAATGGTTGAAAGTGTAAATCAAAAGGACAGATGTCCAAGATGCGGAAAGGGGACTCTAGTAACAGATGCAAACACAGGAGAAAATTTTTGTGGAAAATGTGGATTTGTAATTACAGAAAAAGTAGACGAATCAGGTCCAGAATGGAGATCATTTTCAAATGAGGGTGAAAACAAGAGCAGGGCAGGAGTTCCTACTTCTTTGGCAATGCACGACATGGGGCTTGCAACTGTAATCAATCCTCAGAACAGAGACGCTACAGGAAAACCACTAACTGCAGCAATGAAAAGTACAATCGAAAGACTACGAACTTGGGATAGTAGAAGCCAAGTTCATGAACCTGTTGATAGAAACTTTAGACAAGCCTTTAGCGAATTAGACAGACTAAAGGACAAACTTGCAGTTGGAGATTCAGTTATTGAAAAAGCTGCTTACATTTATCGAAAAGCCCTAGAAAAAGGATTAGTTCGCGGAAGATCAATATCTGCTTTAATCGCATCGGCACTTTATGCAGCATGCAGAGATACAGAAACTCCACGTACGTTGAAAGATATTGGACAGTCAAGTAATATCAAAAGAAAAGATATTGCAAGATGTTATCGTCTATTATTAAGAGAATTGGAATTAAAAATGCCAGTGGTAGATCCTGTGAAATGCATTGCAAGAATTGCAAGTAAAGCTGGACTATCTGAAAAAACAAAAAGAAAGGCAACCAAAATTTTACAAACTGCAGAAGAGCTTAAAATTTCTGCAGGAAAAGACCCCATGGGATTAGCTGCAGCTGCATTATATGTTGCATGTGTTACTAATGGAGAAAATAAGACACAAAGGGACGTGGCAGAAGCTGCAGGAGTAACTGAAGTAACTATACGAAATAGATACAAAGGACTAAAGGTTGCCTTAAATCTCTAGAGAGGGTTTCTTTTTAGAATCAAAGTAGATTAAAATCAAAATACAGGCAGACAATACTCCAGATATTACAAATATTATTTCCATTGTATGTACTAAAGAATGGGAAAATGCCTCTTCTACAGATATCAAACTCACCTGAGAAATGAAATTCACATAAGAAAATACAAAGTAGTTTGTTGCCCAATGAACAAGAATTGCAGATATCAAACCAAATCTAAAATAAATCCATCCTAAAATTATTCCACTTGCTGTAGCTTGGGCAAACTTGCCGTTACTCCAAGCATCTCCAGATATTACATGAGACAAACCAAAAAAAGCGGCCACTACAACAATCAAAATTATTGCCCTCCTTGAATCATAGACATGTAAATTGTCAGAAGGAGACCATAGTGATTTGAAAAAATGTTTTATCGAAGATTTGTGGGAATAAATTGCAAACAATGGCAACCCAATCAAAAGAACTCTAAAACCAATCTCTTCAGTTAGGGGAGCCAGTGTAACATAAAAAAACTGTATTAAATTATTTTCAGCTGTAGGTGGAACAGTTGAGATTCCAAACAGATCTTGAACAAAGTTAATTATTGCTGAAACTAAAATCAAAATGGAAAACCATTTTGTAACTGCAACTAGATAGTTGGATTTAGTCTTTAATTTTCCGCTTGACAATAGTGAAGACATGGTTTTAAGAAACCCATCTTTTGGCCCAAGTAGCGCTATTGTAAATAATACAAGGTATACAATCCAAAGAATAACAAATACATCACCAACCTCCACATTTACAGGAATTGAAATTCCAATTCCTGCAACAAATATCTCAAAGTCATTTAACGGATATTCAAAATTAAGGTCATCACCCACCTCAGTATGAAAAACCACAAAAGCTCCAAGAGGAAAGGACAAGATCATCATGCCAAAAATCACAGAAAGCAATGCAGAGTGGGGAATTCCAATGGCTTGGAGAAGTTTATTTGGATTGTCCAATTTGCCTAGTGGAGTTCGATGCTTGCCTCAGGAAATCCAAGGCTTATCAACGTCTCCTTAATTGTATCTCGATGATCTCCTTGCAAAAAGATGTAACCTTCTTTGGCAGTTCCACCACAGGCGTATTTGTTTTTTAATTCCTTGGCAACATTTTCAAGGTTGTTTAATTTTGAGTCCAAACCCTCAATCATTGTGCCTTTTTTCTTAAATCGCCTAGTCTCTAATCGAATGATTATTTTGGTACTGTCTTTTGCTAATTCGCCACATGCACAAAGATCTTCAGGAAGGCCACAGATATTACAAATTACCGCCATTCGTTCGAAAAATCTTCCTTTAACGCACTATTAAGCCTTCTTAGAAAAATTTTCAAATGTACAATAATGAGATTTTTTAAACAGAGAATTTAATGAAAACCATGTCAAATGATCTTACGAAGAGAGCAGTTGAGATGCTTTTGCAAGGAGCCACCATGTTAAAGGAGCCTTGTCCATACTGCTCAGGAGTAAGAGTCATGAAAGAAGGGCATGCCCTTTGTGTTTCTTGTGGGAGAGAACCTGAGAAAAGAAACATTCCTCAGCAAAACAACAAAGAGCAAAAAACTAGCCTCCTAGATATACTAGAGAAAAAACTTGAAGTATTGTCAACAGAACTTGAGCATGAAACCGATCATGAAAGACAACAGACCATTTTAAAATCACTAAACTCAGTCATCGATGCAATAGATAAGATCAAAAAATAACAATAAAGTTTTTATGTCAAAATCAAGGCCTTGAAAATTAACCATGAGCAGTAGTAAAAAATCAGCCCCTTTGCCAGCATCAAGCGGAGGTTTGATGAGATTCTTTGAGGATGAAACAAAAGGATTCAAAATGGATCCAAAAATTGTTGTTAGCATACCAATTAGTCTAATCGTCATTTCATGGACAATAGAATTATTCCTAACTCCGTGATCACATAATGGAAAAATCAGCAGATGGGGTTTCAAATATTCACAATAGATTTTCTCTTACACTAATCAATCCCTCATCTCATTATTTCTCTCTTGTAGTATCACTTCTTGTCGGAGTTGCAATTACAGCCATCACCTATATTTTGTATTTAGGTTCTGAAGATTTTTGGTTTAGATTTCCAGCAGTGGTTGCAGTTTTAGGAGTTACACAGTTAATTGATTCTAGATTTACAAAAAGGAAAGAATATTCCAAAGCACTTCATGCCTCATTGTTTGGCAATCTAATTTGGCTTTTAACAATAGTAATGGGAATAGCAGCAAGTGTTGTGTTATCAAAAGAAATTTCTTTATTTTTCATTACCTTTGGCATGTTTCTATTTGCTAGTTTCAGAATAGGAATCTTTACAACAACTCTGGGAGTCAGTATCAAAAAAGGATGGATGATTTGCTTTGTGCAGCCACTTTCAATGTTCTTAGTGTTAATTCCTCAAAAAATGTGGGTACCAATGTTAACGGATTCCATCACATTAGGATATGGAATTTCATTTCTTATTATCGCCAGTGTTTGGTCTGTTCTTACTGACAGAGCAGGAAGACCAGAAATGGAAAGCACCCACAAGACGATTCAAGCGTATTTAGCATCTCAGAAAAATGATTTTACCGAAGCAGAAGAAATAATGGAACAACGTTCCAGTAAAACCAAAGTTGCAACCACCCAAATCAGACTTCATTCTCCAAAACAAAAAATAGATTTTAGGATGGTATTGCCAGAAATACATCCCGGACCATATCACCCAGTTGGAGGAAGTAACATTCCATATCTAATTTACAAAAATCTTGATTCATCAGCCATGGTGATGCACAGCATTTCAGATCATTCACTTAATCTCCCATCTCGAAATGAAGTCGAAAATTATCTCAAAAATCTAGATAATTGCGTAACCAAAGAAGAGGGATTGACATGTACAGAGCCGGTAACTGTTCAAATCAATAAATCAAGAGTAATTGGTTTGTTATTTGGAAAAAACCCTTTGTTATTTTTGTCATTATCACCTTATGGGATGGAGGACATTCCAAGCTTTATGAAAAAAGACATCGAGCAATATGCAAAGAATAGAAATTATTCAAAACCACTAATTGTTGACACACATAATGCGATGGGTAAAGAAATCTCAAAAGAAGACGCAGAAGATATGTTAAAAGCTGCAAAGTCTTGCTTGGACTCATTAATTACAAAAGAGAGTTACCCTATAGAATTTGGTTATGCAAATTCTGATGACATGGATGTATGGACAGAGGACCTTGGTATGGGAGGATTAGGAGTGATGTGTCTAAAAATAAAGGATAAAAAATACTTTCTAGGTTGGGCAGATGCAAACAACATGGAAAATGGGGTTAGAGAAAAAATTGTTCAGAATTTTGCTGACAGAAATTATGATCTTTTAGAGATATGTACATCAGATACCCACTTTGCAAGAGTAAAGGCGCGCAACAAAAATGGTTATTATCATTTGGGATTGATTACCGGAGCAGATAAACTATCCGGATGGTTATTTGAAATTGCTAAAAAGGCAGAAAATAACATTTCCGAGGCAAAATACGAGATCCTTGAAAATCAAACAGAAGTAAAAATTATGGGTGAAGGGATTTTTGAAGACTATTCAAAAGCATTAGACAACTCTCTTAAAATTACAAAAGGCTTCATGATTGGCTGTGTTGCTTTATTTTTGACGAGCCTATTTCTTTAAAATCGAAAACCGTACCGTATGGAGTTCTCTTGTTTTTTGATTTATCGATACTATGACTTGTTCCATCAATGTGCACACATGAATTTTGTACATGTTTATGATAACTAGTGTCGTTTGTTTGGCAATATTCAGGGCTGCAATCGCAAGCCTCTTCTTCCATAATATATCATACACATTTTTCCTAAAAGAATTCAATTAAGCTGTAATACTAAGGGTTCCAACACAGAGCTAATCAAATCTAATGTCTCAAACCATCAAACATATTCTATAATGACTAAAAATGGGGAAAGGAGTCTCGAGTTTCTAGAAAAATTCCAATATGAGGTTTCGGTAGGATGTGATGAAGGAGGTCACAAATATGGTCGTAATGGCACAATATCATGTATCAAATGCGGGAAGGTAAAACACTAGACATTAGATGTAAGGATAGAATTTATCCTAATTTCTCATTGTTTTTATCTCTTCAAGATTTCCATAAAATTCATCCACAAATGAAGAGAATTGAAAAATTGGAACAATTGGAACTTTGTCAATAAAATCAATTTTGTCTTGATACAGAGTAACAATTACAGGAACAGCGATAGATCCAGGAGTTTTAGATATATAGTGCTTGGTTCTTGCCACTTGTTTTTTAACTGCTTCAGTTAAAGTCGAAGGGTTGTACCTTTTCCAATGTTTGCAATCAATAAGCATGGCAATTCCCAATCTTATTCCTATAACATCAATCTCCATTCTTGGTTTTGTAAGCATTAAATTTTTTATTACAGCAAAATTTTTTGACTCTAAAATTTCTGCAGTTAATCCTTCAAAGTCTTTCCAATTTAAAACGATAGCTATTTCATCAAGTGGAAATCCATTTTCAATTAGCAAAATAGCTGCTTTTAGTTTGTCACTTTCTTCAAAATAGTATTTGTCATTTTGTTTTGTTCCTATACCGTTTTTGAAAAAAATATCCAATGCTTTTTTAGATTCACTAGCGTTAGTTTTGGTGATTGCAGAAAAATCTTCAACAGAAATTCCACCGGGTATTAATCCTGGCAGTCCAGATAACGTACTTTGTGTAAACTTCATCCGAGTTATCATTTGTAATTGAGATGATATAGGTTTTAGGACCTATTAGCGAGAGGTTATAATGAAATAAGTTTTATTAAGACCATCTCAAATTATGAGCATGAAATTATTGCTAGTAGGGATACTAGCTATTGCAATTGCAACTGTTGGTTCAACACAGGTTTTTGCGGAAAAAAATTCGTATGTAGAGTCCATCAGATTTATTCAATATCTGGATGAAAATACTGCCCTTGAGGAAGTAAGAAATGGAAATCTAGACCTGTATTATTACAGAATTTCAGCAGATAGGCTTGAGAATACCAAGTCTAGAGAAGGATTGAATGTATATGATTCACCAAGTGGTTCCTACAGCATACTAGTAAATCCTGCAGAGACTGAAAAATTTAATCCGTTTTCTATTCAAGAAAATAGATTTGCCTTGAACTATCTAGTAGATAGAAAATTAATTGTAAACGAGCTTATGGCAGGGTATGGTGCCCCAATGATTTCAAACTATGGTCCATTTGATCCGGCATATCTTACAATAATTGAGCAGTTAGAGTCATTTAATTTCAGATACAATCCAACACTTGGTGAAGAAATAATTACAAAAAATCTTCTGGATAAAGGAGCAAGTAAAATAAACGGTAAATGGGAAATAAATGGAGAACCAATAGAAATTACCTTTTTTATCAGAAGCGATGATCCAGTCAGAAAATCCATTGGAGAAATTTTGGCGTCTGAATTGGAACGAATTGGATTTACTGTGAAAAAAGATTTTGGAGATTTAAACAAGGCATTTGTTATTGTTTATGGTTCTAATCCTGCAGATTTAAAGTGGAATTTGTATACCGAAGGGTGGAACAAATCCGCATTTGTAAAATATGACTCTGTAGGGCTAGGTCAGATGTATTCGCCATGGTTTTCAAATATGCCAGGTTTTAATGATCCGACATATTGGAATTATCAAAATGATTACATTGATTCACTATCCCAAAAAATCTATACAGGTAATTTTTCCTCATCAGAAGAACGCGATGAGTTAATCCAAAAAGCAACTGTGGAAGGAGTAAAGGAATCAGTCAGGATTTTTTTAGCAAGTAAGGTTGACCAATATGTTGTAAATGAAAATGTCCATGGAGTTGTAAATGATTTTGGTGCTGGAGTACCAAGCAGATTCACTCCAATCAATGCTAGAAGTAGTGATGATGAATTGATAATTGGTGTAAAACAAATCTATCAAGGAGCTTGGAACCCCGTGATGGGATTTAGTGACTCTTACAGCAGGCAAATCTGGGGGATTCTATCAGACCCAATTACATTTCCACACCCATTTACTGGAGAAATTTTACCAATACGAGGTAATTGGACGGTAGATACTGCAGGTCCTGATGGAGTATTAGAGATTCCAGATGATGCAATATTGTGGGATCCTCTCACGCAGGAATGGAAAAAAGTAGAAAAAGATGCCCAGGCGATAAGCAAAGTGACATTTGATTTAGAATTCAGTAATTGGCACAATGGACAAAAGATGGACATGAATGATGTGTTGCACTCTTTGTATTTTACAATTGAATGGGGAACACAGGTAGATGAAAATGATAAAACAGTCGATACGGAATTCACTCCACGAGCTGCACAATCTGTTCAGACATTAATGGGGGTAAGACCAATTGATGAGAACACGATTGAAGTTTACGTGGATTTTTGGCATTTTGATGAAGGAGAAATAGCTGACTGGGCATCGCTGTGGAATACAATGCCTTGGGAAATATTTTCAGCAATTGAGCAGGCAGTTATTGATGGCAAAGTGTCAATATCAAGATCAGGGGCTGCAAGCAAGAATGTTAATTGGGTTTCCCTGATAATTCCAAATGACGCCAAAGTCATTCAAGGTTACCTTGATGATTTCAAAAGTAATCAATACATCCCAGCTGCACTAAGGCAAATGGAACCAAATTTTGACTATTATGATAAAAGATACACATCATCTTCCAATTGGATTGAGAAAAACAATCACGCAGTAATCAGTAATGGTCCATTTTATCTTAACTCATACTCTCCAGAATCACGAACAATAACCGTTTCAGCATTCGAAGACGAATCATATCCTTTCAGAGCAGGTCATTGGGCAGAGTTTGAAAATACAGAATTCCCAAAAATAACCAAAGTTGCAATTCCCAACCTAATTCAAAAAAACACAGAATTGGAAATTAAAATTGACACCACACAGACGGATTCAATCCTGTATTTCCTTAACAACAACAAGGGAGAGCGAATTGCATCAGAGACCATCCCAGTGACAGGGAATTCAACAACAATAACAATTTCTCAAAACACCACAAAAGAATTAGGGAGTGGTGCCAATGACCTCAAAATATTTGCAATATCAGACTCTGTTTTAAAACCAGATTTTTATTCTACTAGCTTTTTGGCAATAAAAGGTCAAAATAGTTTACCGGCAACCACTCAGGATAAAATGCAGGTTATCGAAGAGAAAGAAATAATCTTATGGATAATGATTCCAATAATCATAATTGTTATTGGTTCTCTTGTTTACTTGAAAAGAAGAAAATAATCTAATGAACTAATCCATAATCTTGAAGAATTTTCTTCACATCATCCTCAGATTCTATTTTTGAGTATTCCTCCAGAATGTTATGATTTAATTCATAAAATGTATGACCCCACTTGAATTTATCAAGCAATTTTAGAGCATCTTGTTTGAATCCCAAGATAAACAATGACGCAGCCATTGCCTCAGCAGTGGTAAGCTTGTTTAGCTTAGAATAATTCACAGGATTTCCAGCTAAAAGAGGAGGAAGTTTTCTTTTAATTCCAATAAATTTTTTTGAGAATGCCTGATCTGCCAAATTCCAAGAGCAATCAATTCCAACAATAGAGTTAATCAAATCATTATCGCTAGGAAGAAGGATCTTTTCAGAAAAGGGATCCAAAACAAGATTATTTTTTTTGGTGTTTTTAACATCGTTAGCAATTTTGAATTTTACCATTTTTGCAGCAGTGCATTTTTTTGGATCATCTTGGTTGAATCTTAAAACATGTAATTTCAATGAATTCAGACACACAAAATTCTATTTGGAGGTTACTCTAAAGTAGAATAATTTATTTTGTAATACAAGCGAGATGCCTGATCATCCTTTACTACCTGTATATTCCAAGTTGAATCAGGCAACATAGAAGTAGAAGATTCGGGCAATATGGAGAATTTTTCTACTCTCGCATCAGGTCCACTATATCGCACCTTAAGGGAGATTCCATCAACCTCCGCAATATCGTAAATTTCTCCTGGTTTTCTTGTAGAATCGTGGACTAAGCAATTGTCTTCAGGACCTATTACACAAACACCAGACTCTGAAACAACTCGGAGATTAACATTTGGC